>JANYFP010000149.1 GCA_025362555.1 Verrucomicrobiota bacterium | reverse complement strand
CCAATTTCTCATCGAGCCCAAGCCGAAGGAGCCCACCAAACACCAATACGATTTCGACGTCGCCAGCGGCATCGCCTTCCTTCGCACCTACGGTCTCGAGAAATATTTCAAGTTCAACATCGAGACCAACCACGCCACGCTCGCCGGCCATACGTTCCAGCATGAAATTGAAGTCGCCGCGTCGCAAAAAATGCTCGGCTCGATCGACGCCAATTCTGGCGACTTGCTCCTCGGTTGGGACACCGACCAATTCAATACGGACGTGAAGGAACTCACGCTCGCGATGGTTTCCATTTTGAAAGCGGGCGGTCTCGGTAGCGGAGGTTTTAATTTCGACGCCAAGCTGCGCCGGCCTTCCGTCGACATGGACGATCTCTTTCACGCACACATCGGCGGCATGGATGCCTACGCCCTCGCGTTCAAGCTCGCCCGCCGGATTCTCGCCGACGGCAAATTCGAACAGTTCGTTGCCGATCGCTACTCGAGTTTCGATTCCGGCTTCGGCAAGGACATCGAGAAACGCCGCGTGGGCTTTAAGGAATTGAGCCAGCTCGCGCTCACCAAACTCGGCGAACCCACCCTGCGCTCTGGCAAACAGGAGTATCTCGAGAACCTTCTCAATACCTACCTCCACGGCTAAGTTGTTCACCCGCTCTCAACCCCATTCCGCTTCATCCCCGATCTCGTCAATTAATGAGTCCCCCAGCAGCCCTCGCCGCCCGTTTTCAGGAAATTTATGGTCATCCGCCGACCGCCATCGCCCGCGCTCCCGGGCGCGTGGAGTTCATCGGCAATCATACTGACTATAATGGCGGCGCGGTGCTGGGGGCCGGAATTGATCGACACGTGTGGGTGGCGGTTTCGCGCGGACAACCCGGTCAGTTTCGTTTTTGCAGTGACCAGCACCAAGAGGTCTTGTCACTTCCTGCCGGCAGCAAAAACCGACTCGAAGGGTCTTCTTCGTGGTTGAATTATCCGTTGGGGGTCTGGCTATCACTCGGCCACTTCGGTTTGGCTCAACCGGCGGATTTTGATTTGATGGTTCATTCCGATTTGCCCGTCGGTGCCGGGATGAGCAGCAGCGCCGCGCTCGAACTGGCGACCGCCCTGGCGTTTTTGAAACTGGCCGGCGCGCCCTCCATTTCCACGCAGCAGCTCGCCGAACTCGGCCGACATGCGGAAAATAATTTTGTCGGCGTGCCTTGTGGCGTGCTCGACCAGGGCACGATCGCTTTCGCGCGACAGAATCACCTCGTCCAGATTGATTGCAGCGGTCCGACTTTTTCCACGACGCCGATGCCTGCAGGTTTGCGTCTGTGGGTGTTTAACTCCCTCACGAAACATGCACTGATCGATGGCATGTATTCGGCGCGTCATGCCGAATGTCAGGAAGCGGCCAAAACTTTGGGCGTGAAATTCCTCGCGACGCTGACGCCGGCGGATCTCGCCACCCGTAGCAGTCAACTGGCCGCCGCTCCCGCGCGCCGCGCCAAACATGTGATCGAAGAACACGCCCGTGTGCATGAGGTCGTCGCGGCCCTCGCCGTCGGTAACATTACAAAAGTGGGCTCGCTCCTCACTGCGTCGCATCGCAGTTCGCAGCACTGGTTCGAGAACAGCACGCCCGAACTCGATTTCCTGGTGGATCAACTCACCCTCGTGCCCGGCGTGCTGGGCGCCCGCCTGACCGGTGGTGGTTTTGGCGGCGCGGTACTCGCACTGGCTAACGCCGACTTCACCGACGCCTCGGCTCAAATTGTGGCTCACGCGTACGCGATGAAATTTGGCCGCAGCCCCCAGGTCATCCCACTCCAGATCGCGGACGGCGCCCAGTTGCTCACCTCTTAATTTTTTTTCATTTTTATGTCTCTCTATCTCGGCATCGACAGCGGCACCCAAAGCACGAAAGCGATCGTGCTCGATCTAGCGACCGGACGCATCATCGGCATCGGCCGCGCGCCCCATCAACTTATTGCCGGCCTTCCCGCCGGGCACATGGAGCAACACCCGCAGGAATGGGTTTCCGCGATGGAACAAGCCATCGAGCAGGCCTTGCAAGGAGTTGATCGCTCCGCTGTGCGCGGCATCGGCGTCTCCGGCCAGCAACACGGTTTCGTGCCGCTTGACGTCGACGGTAAAGTCATTCGTCCGGCGAAATTATGGTGCGATACTTCCACCACCGAAGAATGTGCGATTCTCACCAAGAAATTAGGCGGCGCGAAGGCGGTTATCCGGCAGTTGGGCGTTTCTTTTTTGCCGGGCTTCACCGCGCCGAAAATTCTTTGGTTGAAACGCCACGAGCCGGCGAACTACCGCAAATTGCGTCATGTGCTGTTGCCGCACGATTATCTGAATTTCCATCTGACGGGAAAATATTTCATGGAGCACGGCGATGCCTCGGGCACCGCGCTCATGGATGTGCGCAAACGGCAGTGGTCGGCTGCGGCGATCAAAGCCATCGGACCGGAGCTTGCGGGTTATCTGCCCAAACTTTCGCCTTCGTCCGCCTCGGTCGGGACGTTGCGTCCGGAAGTCGCCGATAAATTGGGGCTATCGCATGACGTGTTGGTGAGCGCCGGCGGCGGCGACAATATGATGGGTGCGATCGGCACGGGCAACGTGCGTCCAGGCGTCGTCACAGCGAGCTTTGGCACGAGCGGCACGATCTACGCGCATGCGAAGAAACCAGTCGTCGATCCAACCGGCGAGATCGCGGCGTTCTGCGATTCCACGGGAGCGTGGATGCCGTTGCTGTGCACGATGAATGTCACGACGGTCACCGAGCAGGTGCGGACCATGTTTGGCTTTGATCACGCCGCGATGGATGCAGCGGTGGCGTCGGCTCCGGCTGGTGCGGGTGGATTGTTTTTGCTGCCGTACCTCGAAGGCGAGCGCACGCCGTCGTTGCCGGATGCCTCGGGCGTTTTGTTCGGCTTAAATAGCACGACCTTGAATCCCGGACATTTAATGCGCGCGGCGATGGAAGGCGTGACGCTCGGTTTGAATTACGGGTTGATGCGCCTGAAAAAGCTGGGCGTGACCCCTTCTGAGATCCGCCTCACCGGCGGTGGCGCGAAGTCGGCCGCTTGGCGACAGATCATGGCGAACATCTTTGGCGTGTCCGTCGTGTGCATCGCGGCCGATGAAGGCGCGGCGCTCGGCGCAGCGCTCCAAGCGGCATGGACGTGGCAAAATGAAAACGGCATCCGCACCACGCTCGCGAGTCTTTGCGCGCTCAGTGTGAGCCTGGATGAAAGCACGCGTTGCAAACCGGATCGCAAGTTGCACGCGCGTTATCTGACATTGCAGCAATTGCACGACGACACCGCGCGCACGCTGGGCGAAAATTTCACGACGCACCGTCAGTTGCGCCGGGCGTGGGCGAAGTAGGATCGCGGTTTTTCTGTTGAACCGATTTCTGGTCCTGCGGGCAGGAGTTTTATGTGGGCGGGGTGCCCTCACCCCGCTTTGGGAATGATGCCTCGCGGGGTGTGAGGGCACCCCGCCCACAATAAGACACGTCCATACGGAAGTCCCTGGCTAGGCACGAAAATACTCTACCGCTTCACTTTCCCGCTCTTGCGCTCGACTCGCGGGATTTGTTTTTCCAACGACTGACCTTCAACCCAACTCGCGCCGATCAGCGTCGCACGCGGGAAAAGTGGGATGCCGGTTTCACTGCGGTGAATTTGACCGACGACCATGTCGACCGCAGCCTCGCCGACGGTGTCATTGTGTTGGTTCATCCCGGAGACTTCCGCGTGGCTTTCCCGCCACTCGAGTTGGATCACTCCGACATCCTTCGGCACGCGCAGGCCATGTTCCTTGAGCCACGGGAAAACGATGTTGTAGAGCGAGAGCAGCACGTCGGGTTTATGGCGATCGAACCAGCGGTAAAATAATTCGCGATCGGTGCGTGCGAGATCGATCTGGGTGAAAGCGGGGATGCGTTGCGCGGTGGGCAGGCTTTGTTGGGCGGAGAGCATCGCGCCGGAGAAACGGCCTTCGACGAGGCGGTCGATCCGCTCATCGATGACCAGGGCGGGGCGCTGATAGCCGAGCGCAAGGGCTTTTTCGAAGGCCCGCACCGTGAGGTTGTGATGATCCACGCAACTGAACGACAGCGCCGGATCGCGCGTGCGCACGCCGGTGACGACGCACGGAAAATGTTCCCACACCGGTTGCAGATGCGGCGGCAGGTGATTCTGATCCATCATGCCCACGATGATAATGCCCTTGATGCCGCGCGTGCGGAGGATGCGGATCAAGCTTTCCGCTTTGAGTTTCGGATCGTGCAGCCAGAAATGATCAAAGGAATAGCCGAGCTTGAGCGCGCGCTGCTCGCAGCCGTGGACGTAGGCCGGGATGGTCGCATGCGTGCGAAACGCCTGCGGGTCGCGGTGCGCATTGATGAGGGCAAGCTTGGCCTGGAAACGCGCCGTCTGGCTTGAGCGCAGTTGCGCCATCAAATGCGAGACGACGGCGTTGGGCGTGTAGCCCAGTTTGTCCGCCGCTTTTTTGATCACGTCCCGTGTGGACGCCGGGATTTGCGGGTCACCCCGCAGCGCCAGTGACACGGTGTTTTTTGAACAACCGACGTGGGCCGCAATCACACTCAGGGTAACCGGTCGCATGGGGATGACAGTAATGCAGCTAATTCCACTGAACCGTCAAGTAAGCGCTGGCGGGGGATGATTTTTTGGGCCTCCGCTGGCGCATTTTTACGTCTGTTCGCCAGGGTCCTACTGCTCGGAAGATACCTCGGAGTCGTTGAAATGTAGGAGCTTGCTGGCAAGCGATTCGCTCAGTCCACTTGCGGCCCGAGCGCGGCATCGCTTGCTAGCAAGCTTCTACATCGGAAGGATTAAATCCCGAAAATGATGACTAGGCGTTGGTTTGATTTAGTTGCCCGCCGCAGGGGGAGTTTCACCTCGCTGGCTTGACTGTCCGATACAAGATCGCTCCTCAATATTGACTAAGCGGCATTTATACTTTGGTTATTTGATATGAAAAACGGAGCAATGAGATGTATCGTTCGAATCGATGTGGAAAAACCGCGCCAGCAGCACTGCTGGGAAGTTAAGATTATCCGGCCGGGTAATTCTTTTCACCAGTCCTTTTCGGACTCCAAGTGTGGCGGTAAACGCGCGGCTCTGCTCGCGGCCAAAAAATGCCGCGACGTCGAACTGAAAAAGCGCCCCGCCATGACGGGCTACGATCAGGCGCTCGTCCTTAAGCCGACCAATAAGTCGGGTATCGCCGGGGTGAGGAAAACTATTCGAGTCGTACGGCGTGGGAAAAAGAAATGGTCGTATGACGTCTGGGCCGCCACCGGCACGCCGAAGACGGGTGAGCGAACCAACACCCGTTATTTTTCAGTCAATAAGCTGGGTAACAAAGGCGCGCGTCTCGCGGCCATCGCCCAGCGCGCGGAGTGGGTTGATAGCCTGCGGAAAAGTCTCGGGATCCGCCGCAAGTAAATCGGTCGGATTTAGTCGACGGGCGAGCTTGCCCACAATGTGACGTTCACCGTGCCGCGATCAATCTCGCGGCACTTTTTTTGGTCGAAAAAAGGTCGGCCGAGCACCGGCCCTGCGTTTCCAGCAGAGGACTCAGCTAGCGCACCCCAAAGGAAACTATAGCCGGTTTTTCCATTGTAGCCGGGGGTGCTGACCCCGGTCCGTTTGCCAGGCACGAAGACACCGGGTTCATCGCCCCAATTGTGACCCATAAGTTCGGTTGCTGGACACCGTGGGGGTGAAGCGGGAAGCCGCGATTTTTCGATAGAATTTCATGATTTACTGAAGTGTCGCGCGAAGGATCCGAAGGGAGCGAAGATTCGGGCTAAAGGTGGCTGAAATCCCGCAACGACAAAATCATTTCCATTGCACGGAGTGCTAGCTGTCACCGGGAGGCTGAAATAATCAATCGGCTGAGGTCGTTTTTTTGAATAGCCAGCGGTTTCCCCTCCTTCGCTCCCTTCGGATCCTTCGCGAGACAATTGCTGAATCGGCTGACATCGCGGCAAGAACTTACGCAAAAACTGATACCCACGGTGCCCAGCATAATACTTGTGGCTCACGATTGGGTCAGCGCCCCCGGCTACAGGTTAACTGAAAATACGGCTCACGCTGCAGCCACGCCCGCCATTAAGCGCATCAGCGTCGCTTCGCTGAAGTCGGCTCGGGCCACCTCGCCCGCGAGCCGGCCGGCTCGCATCACCAAAATCCGCCGACAGAGACCGATCAACTCCGGTAGCTCGGAAGAAACCACGAGTAACGCTTTTCCTTCGCACGCGAGCTCGTCGAGGAGTTGATAAATTTCCGCCTTCGCTCCGACGTCCACACCGCGGGTGGGTTCATCGATTAGGAGCACGTCGCACGAACGCGCCAACCATTTGGCGAGGGCAATTTTCTGTTGGTTGCCGCCACTGAGACCGGCCGTGAGGGTTTCGAGTGAAGGGGTTTTGACGCGCAGCCGATTGACGAAGCGTTGGGCGAGCGAGCGTTCTTCATCGCGCCGCACCCAGCCGAGACGGGACAGCGAGGGCAGCATCGCGAGCGCCGTGTTCTCTCGGCAATTCAGGCCGAGCACGAGTCCCTGCCGTTTGCGATCTTCAGGCAAAAGTCCGAGGCCGGCGGCGAGCGCATGATCGATGGAGCCCAGTGGCAGCGGCTGGCCTTTCATCGTGATCCGACCGGTGGCATTGGGATCGAGGCCAAAAATCGCCTGCACGACTTCGCTTCGACCGGCACCGACGATGCCGGCGATGCCGACGATTTCGCCGGCCCGCACCTCCAGATTGATGTCGTGAAATTTCCGCCCCGACGCGAGGCCTTCGACCGCGAGGCGGCATTCACCGGGTGCGCGCGTGAGATGGGCGGGAGACTGAATGAGCAGTTCCCGGCCGATCATCTGCGTGACGACACGATGGGGATTCGTGTCCGCAATGCGCTCGGTGGAAATGTGGCGACCATCGCGCAGCACCGTGATGTTATCGCACAGCGCAAACAGTTCCTCGAGGCGATGGGAGACGTAGATCAGGGTAATCCCGCGACCTTTCAGCTCGCGCACCAAGCGGAAAAGTTCGTGGGTCTCGCGGGCGGAAAGCGAACTCGAAGGTTCGTCCATCACCAGCACTTTCGCGCCGGTGCCGACGGCGGCGGCGATTTGCACGAGCTGTTCCTGGCCCGTGGAAAGCGTCCCGATGATCACGTCCGGATCGATGGTCGATCCGATGGTGGCGAGCATGGCGCGGGCTTGTTCGCGCAACGCCGTGCGATCGACGAAGCCGGCGCGGCGCGGCAGATCGCCCAGGCAAATATTTTCCGCGACGCTCAGGTTCGGGCAGAACGCGAGTTCCTGGTGCACCATCGCGATGCCGAGTTTGCGTGCGGCGAGCGGCGTGGCCGGCGCGATGACGCGTCCATCGATTTTTAATTCGCCGCCGTCGGCGGTTTGCACGCCCGCGAGAATTTTACCGAGCGTGCTCTTGCCCGCGCCATTCTCCCCGATGAGCGCATGACAAGTGCCGCGCTCAATCGCAAAGCTCACCCCGTCAAGCGCGAGCACGCCGGGGAAACGCTTGGTGATCTGGTTGAATTCGAGAAAAGGCATGGGGAATTAGCCGCAAAGGAACGCAAAGGCCGCAGAGAAAAGGCCGATCATGCCATCGAGGTGTTTTGTGTGTCTGGATTGGCTGAGGGCATATTTCCTAATTTCGAATTTGTAGGAGCCAAAATTGATGAGCACTCCATGTTCAATTCTCGATGATTTGAGGTAGCCGAGTAGTTGGGCGAGATGCTCATCGGCCAAAGTCTTGGCCGCCTTTAACTCTAGAATGAGGACGTTATCAATTAAGATGTCTGCGTGATAGTGACCTAGTAGGGTGCCGTCTTCATCTAGGACCTGAATGGGATGTTGCTGCTTCACCTCGTGACCAAGTTTGCGCAAGCGATGGGCCAACGCGTTCTCGTAAACTTTTTCGAGATGTCCATGCCCGTGAAAAATATGAATTGCATAGGAGGTATCGCGGACCACGTCACAGAGTTCGTTGATCGATTTCATCAACGAACTTTGTGCTCTTTGCGTTCCTTTGCGGCAATACTCCTTCTCAATTCGGCAGCCACTTGGCCCAGTTCTTGGCGTAGCTTTCCAAGTTATCCTTCGTCACTGGAATCAACGCGCTGATTTCTTTCACGGCGGGAGGATTTTTTTTGTCGACGATCTTTTCGATGAGCAATTCGACCGTGCGGTGGCCCCATTCGTAGCATTGTTGACCGAGGAGCACGGGGACATGGCCGCTGCGGATGTACGCGAGCTGGGCGGGCAGGGCGTCAACGGAGACGCATTGCACCGTGCCGGGCTGCCACTTGAGCGCGTTCTCGGTGAAGAGCGGCCAGCCGCCAATTAATGCCCAACCGGTGATGTCGGGATTCGCCTGCATGACCTGCTCGATTTTCGCGGCAGCATCTTGCGGGGTTTCCTTGTGATAGTAGACATCGCGGATGGTGATGCCGGGATATTTGGCGGCTTCCTGCTTCACGCCTTGCACGCGTTTCTGGAGATTGGGTGCGTTTGGATTTCCGGCGAGTACAGCGATGATGCCTTTGCCTTTCATGATTTTTGCGAGCTCGGACATCGTCTGGATGCCGCACTCAATATCATCCACGCCGTACGTGACGAAGCGTTTGGACGCAGGCGCATCGGAATCGAAAGTAGCGACGGGCACGCCGTTGTTGACGGCCGAGTTGATGGCGTCGGTGAGCTTGTTCGCGTCCGAGCAACTGACCGAAATGCCTTCCGCGCCGGCGAGGACCAACTGCTCAATGGCTTCGGCCTGTTTTTGGGCGTCTTCCTCGTTGGGCGTGCGCCAATCAATTTTGATATTCATTTTGTACTTCGCGCTCAATTCCTTGGCGGCGTCCTGGGCGCCGACGCGCGCGGCCTGGAAGACGGGGTTGCCTTGGGATTTGGCGACGAGGCCAATCGTGATGGTGCGGGTTTCGGCGTGCGCGAGCACGGTGCCAGCCAGGCCGGCGAGGAGGAGGGATAGGATTTTTTTCATGGGATGGGAAGTTGAGGGCTAGAGGAACAGCGAACAAATTTTAACGCGGAGGACGCGGAGGATGCGGAGCCAGGGTTTAATGAAAGGAGGGACTTATTAGCGTCAATTAGCGTAGATTAGCGGTTAAAAAATCAGAGGATTGAATCCTGGTTCATCCCGTTTTCGCCGTGAGCCGGCGTTTGGCCAGCCACGTGTTGAAATTATCGAGCACGACGGCCGCGATCACGACGGAGCCGATGATGATCTGACTGTAGTTTTGATCGATTCCCAGAATGACAATGCCACTGCTGATCATCTGGATGATCAGTGCGCCAAGCACGACGCCGAGCGCGGAACCGCGTCCGCCGACCAGGCTCGCCCCGCCGACGACTGCAGCGGCGATGACATTGAGTTCGTAGCCTTGGCCATCACCGGAGGTGGCGGCACCATAATAGCCGATGGAAAGCAACGCCGCGATGCCCGCCGTGAAACCGGAAATGAGGTAGACGCCGAGCTTCACGCGTTCGACACGGATGCCGCTGAAACGGGCGGCCAGTTCATTGCCGCCGATCGCGTAGACGCGTCGGCCGGCGGCGAGGCGTGAAAGAAAAATCCAGCCAATGATGAGCACTGTTAGCATGACGAGCATTGGAACAATACTCAGTCCGTCACCGACCTCGAAGCGTACGATCTCACGGAACGCGGGCGGAAAACCTCCGACGGATTGTCCTTTGGTAATCACAAACGCGATGCCGCGCAAAATCGCCATGCCGCCAAGCGTGATAATAAACGGATGAACCCGCAGTGCCACGATCAGGCCACCGGTAAACAGGCCGCACAAG
>JANYFP010000144.1 GCA_025362555.1 Verrucomicrobiota bacterium | reverse complement strand
TTTGTTTTGCAGTAATCCGCGATCAGGGGAGTAATTCCAAGTAGTGACCGCCTTGCCGGCATTACCCGCGAAATCCTGCCAAGTGGTCAGCGTCTTCACCCGACCCTGCGGATCGTAGGTGTATTTGGTCGGGTAAGTGCGACTCCCCCACGTGCGCTTCACGGCACCAGTCGGATAGTACGTCGTGTTCACCACGGTGCTGTCGGGTTGGGTCACCGTGTCGACGCGACCAGCGGAATTATACGTATAGATAGTTGTCTGCGGATCGTAGCCGGTGCCGGTGCGCGAAGTGTCGGGGTCCGGGGTGAGGACGGTGTGAATCTGGTCGTCGTCGTAGTAACTGTATGTGGTCGCTCCGATGCGTGCGTCAGTCGTAGTTTGCAAGCGACCATGCGCATCGTAGCCGTACGTCACCGAGGCGAGAGTGCCGAGCGACGGATTGCTGGTCACGACCGACTGGAGGTGACCGGCCGAGTAGAGCTGGGTCGTGAGGGTCGTATCAGGTGCGGTCATTACGACCGTGCGACCGCCGGAGCCGTCAAGCGTGGTGACCGACGAGCTCGCGAGGCCACGTACCGTCTGCCAGGAATGCAGCCCATCAGTGGCTGATTCACTGACCGACACGGTGGTGGGCGTACCCTGGTTGTCGGTCTCGTAAACCTGGGTGGTCGTCCGCTGCACCACGTACGCACCGTGATTAGCGACATCGTTGATTGTCATGGTGACGCGATCGAGGCCTGCGAGATCGATGGCGTTGTTGCCATCGAGATCAACGGCAACGGTGTTCTGTTCGCCGCGCGTATTGTAGCCGAACAACGTGGTGACTCCGTCGGGATCAACTTGACGCACGAGCTGCCCAATCGCGTTGAAGTAAGATTGCGAGGCGGCGTAGCTGTAACGCGTCTAAGAACCATTTGCATTGGTCTGCTACTTAATGTGCCCACACGCTCCCCATCGGCGGCTCTAGGTGGCCACTGACGAGGCCGTGCCTCGCTCACCACTGGTCACGGACCGGACAAAAGTTTGAGCATTTCAAACGGCATATTTTCAAATTCCATGAAAAGATAACGCGCGATCAGCGCCCCCGAACCGGCGAGTAAAAAAAGTCCGGCCAACAGCCGCAGCGAGTAGCTCAAAATAAACACGTTCATTTTTTGCACCGCCCGGCCCAAAACGGAAAACGCCAAATTCACGAGGAAATTCAACGCGATGAACGGAGCCGAGATGCGGAGGCCCAATTCCAACACCCGCCCTGTGCATTTAATAAAATGATCCGCCGCGTGGGCATGAAACAGCGGGTGTCCCGGTGCCGCCAGATAGAAGCTGCGGGTAAAGGCGGTGATCACGGTCAAATGCGCTCCCATCAGAAAAAACATCAGCCCGGCAAAGATCGCGAGAAATGCCGCGAGTGGTTCCTGGGACGGTTCCGGAATGCCCATCCCCGGCGAGGCCGTGAGCCCAATTTCCGAGGTGATGATGCGCCCGGCCATTTCCACCGCACTGAACGTCATCCGCCCAATAAATCCCATCGCGAGACCAAAGATCACTTCGCCCGCCGCGGCGAACGCGAGATCCCACTGCCCCACCGGCAACTGCGCCGGCGGCACCGCGCCCGCCACCAAGGTGGCCAAACACGCGCCCAATGCCACGCGCACCGTCACGGGCAGCGGCCGGCTGGATAAGGTCGGAAACATCAGAATGATTCCAATCGAACGCAGCAGCACCATCATCCAGGTGAGTAGATAGTCGAGGCTCATGCAACGCGGACCCGGGCTAAAACTAGTGTGCCATCGTCCCCATCCGCATGATGAAGGAAATCATGAACTCCGAGAGCGTCCGCAACAACCACGGGGCCAGCAAAATCATCGCACCGGAGAGCGCCAATAGCTTCGGCGCAAACGTCAGCGTCGGTTCCTGCAGGCTCGTCACCGTCTGCACCAAACTCGCCAACAAACCAATCACGAGCGTTACCCCGAGAAAAGGCGCCACCACATACAGCGCAAACATGATGGTGGTTTTAAAAAGATCGACGGCGAGTTCTGGATTCATGACGGAATGGCGTTAGCCGGTAAAACTTTGCACGAGGGATCGCACGACCAAATGCCAGCCATCGACCAGGACAAAAAGGAGCAGCTTGAACGGCAGGGAAATCGCCACCGGCGGCATCATCATCATGCCGAGCGCCATCAACACCGACGAAACGAGAAAATCAATGACGAGAAAAGGCAGGAACAGCAAAAAGCCCATTTGAAATGACGTCTGCAATTCACTCACGACAAATGCGGGCACCACCACGCGCATCGAAAGATCTTTGACCGCCGTCGGGCCAAAACCGCCGAGTTCGAGAAAATATTCCAGATCACGCGTGCGCGTCTGCTTTAGCATGAATTCCTTCAGTGGGACCGACGCTTTATCGAGCGCCGCCACCGACGTCATCTGGCCCGCCAGATAGGGCTGGATGGCTTCCTTATTCATGCGATCAAACACGGGCCCCATTAGAAAAAAGGTCAGAAAAAGTGACAGCCCGACGATAATTTGATTCGACGGCGCGCTGGGGACGCCGAGCGCGGTCCGGACAAATCCCAGCACGATTACAATGCGCGTGAAACTGGTCATCAGCAGCACAATTGACGGAGCCAGCGTCAGCAGCGTCATGAGCACGACGATCTGCACCGCCACACTCACATCACCGGTGCCCTGCTTCCCATCCAAACCAATCGTGAGGTGCAACGGGTCCGTCTTCGCCGCGGTCGGTGCGGAGGGTGCCGGGGTGACAGGCGCAATGGTTGCAGGCATGCCGCCAGGGATAATGATCGGCGTCGCCGCCGAATTTTCCTGGGCCAAGCCCGCCGGAGCAAAGGCGCCGAACGCGATTACCAGACCGATGACTCCAAGAATATCACGAATGTTCTTCATGGTTTCGGAGAATGGGGCAGACTGTCCAGCGGCGTGAGCAGTTCGATGCGGCCCGGACAGACACTCAGCAGAAATTTTTTGTCCTCGTACGTGGCGACGACCAGGTACTGGCGATTCCCCAGCGACTTCGTTTCGGCAATGGCGAGATTGCGTGCGCTAATCGCGCCGCGAGGTTGGGTCCGCCCGCGCCAAAACAGCCAGCCACCCGCCGCCGCCAGGAGTAACGCAGCCACCAAAATACCACTGTAACTGGAATCCCGGCTGCCAGCCGCTTCCGTCCGGTTTTCCGTGCTGTGGGGATAAATCACCACGGCATCCTTGGCCTTTTCTTCAGCCCAAGCGGCCGGGATCAGTGCTGCCACGATCCATAACGTCCACCCCAGACGGCAAAGTCGGCGGGCGGGAAAAATTCCGGTAAGACTCATATCAAGTAGAAGGGGTAAACAGCCAGATTCAGGAAATCACACCGGAGGCTTCACACTGCCGACGAGCTCCGTGATCTTGATGCCAAAATTATCCTCGACCACGACGACCTCACCGTAGGCCACGAGCTTCTCGTTCACGTAGAGTCCAACCGGATCACTGGCGTGCTGATTGAGCTGCAGGACCGACCCGGGGGACAGTTCCAACACCTCGCGCATCGGCAACTGGCACGAGCCGAGTTGCACCGTGACCTTCACCTTTACGTCGAGTACGATATCAAGCGTTTTTTCGTCCATCTGATTTAAAGAAGTTATTTTCCTCTGCGGTAATTTTCCGGGTGAGTTTCACGGCGACATGGTCGGTATCGAGCCCGACCGTGCCAGTGAATTTTGGCGTACCGTTTAAGAGCACATTGGTTTCCTGCAAATGGGTCGCCGGCATTTCCAGCACATCGCCGATGCGGAGATTTGAGATCTCGCGCAGGCTCAGTTCAAAAGCCTGCCACTCGGCGCGGACCGGCACCGTGATGCGATCATAGGATTTTTGCCACGAGGAATGTTTTTCAACTTTGGAAATCGTCGCATCCTTTTGCCGGCGGGCCTGCATTTTTTTCACCAGCGGTTCGATGGTGTAATACGGCAGTCCGATTTGAATCTGTTCCGAGCAATCGCCAAAATTCACCTCGAGCGTCAGAGCCAGGACGATCGCGTCCTTGGGTGAAGTCTGCAGGAATCGGCCGTTGGATTCATGTCCGATAATGAGACCGTGCAGTTCCTGCTCGGTCTTCCACTGGCCGCACCATTCCTCGAGGATGATTTGAATAATGTCTTCCAGCAGGGCGACCTCGATTTCGGTGAGATAACGCTCGGCCTTCACGGAATGGCCGCGGCCACCAAGGAGGCGGTCGGCAATGGTGAGCGCCAGACGGGGATTGATATCGAGAATGCCCACGCCCATCAACGGCTCCACCTTGAACAGGCAGAGGTGCGTCGGGCTGGGCAGGCCTTCGGTAAACTTGGTGTAGGTCGCCGTCGTCAGCTTGGCCATTTTCAGGCTCAGCTCCATGCGCAGGAACAATGACAGGCGCGCGCTCAGGTAGCGGATGAAATCCTCGTGGAGAATGCGGAGCCGGCGAAGTTCGATCTCGGAAAGAAACACCGGATTGCGAAAATCATACGTCTCAACCTTGATCGCTGCGGCGGCCGCCGAGCGCTGGCCATCGGCCTTGATCAGGTGCTGTTTCGGCGCCTGATCAATGGTTTCCTGCGACAACAGTTTATCGATCTCGGACTGATCGAGAAAATCACTGGTCGGTTTTTTTAGGTCCTCGGCCATGGGCGTGCGTCAGTTTATTGGACGACGAAATCGGAAAAATAGACCTGCTCGGCGACTTTCTTGCCGAGAGCCTGATTGTAAGTGAGCACCAGTTTTTCGCGGAGCACATTTTTCGCGCCGGGTTCTTCGAGATCCGCCAGTGAGAGCGACGAAAGAACGTTCAACGTGATATCCGTGAGTTTGGCTTTCTGGGTCTCGAAGATTTCTTTGATGTGCGCATCCGTGCCGGTGACGATGAACGTCGTCTTCAAATAACGCGTGCCCATCGTGCCGGCGAGATTCACCACGAGATTCTGGAATTCGTAGGTGGCGGGATTACCGCCCTCCTTCCCTTCCTTACCGCCCTTTTCACCATGGCTCTCGGCCTTGGCTTCAGCGGCCGGAGCGGCGTGTTCCTCAACCGCTTCGCCGACTTTGACGGAAGCGAGTTTCTTTGTCATGCGCGGCAACAAAACAAATTCAGCGACCGCCCAGCTCAGGACCGGAGCGAGAATGACAGCGGCGATGACCGGAATCCATTGTGCCATCGCGCCGCCCTTTTTTGGGGCAGCTGCCGCGCCGGCGGCCGGAACCGGCATGGGAGGCGTGGTGGTGCTGGATGCGCCGTGCGCGGCGTCTGGTTTGGCGGCCATAAGAGGAACGAGAGGTTAAAGCTTAACGCTTCAGATCGACGATGTCTTGCAGCACTGTGTCGGAGACCGTAATGAGTCGGGAACCAGCCTGGAAGCTGCGCTGCGTCGTGATCAGGTTGGCAAATTGGTCGGTCAAATCGACGTTGGAGAGTTCAAGCGTACCGGATTGAATCGCACCGAGACCGTTGGAACCGGGCGCGTTCACTCCGCCGGCCTGAAACGCGTAACTACCGGTCGCCGCACCCACCGGACCGGCGGCAAGGAGACCTGAATAAAGATTGTTGCCCTCTTTTTGCAGCGCGGATTGATCGGTGAATTTTTGCAATTGAACCTGACCGGTCGTGGCCGATGCGCCGTTGGAGTAGAACTCCACGACGTTGCCGCCTTTATCGATCGTCACGGATTGGAGCTGCGTTCCTGTCGGTGGAGTGCCGAGCTTAATACTTCCCACCGTGGTCAGACCGGCACCAGTGAGACCCTGGACGTGATAACCCAAAGCATTGACCAGATTGCCCGCGTCATCCCAACGAAAGCTTCCGTCGCGCGTGGCAAATTCGCTGCTATCGATCGGATTTTGCACATGAAAATAACCTTCGCCGGAGATGCCGAGATCGGTGCCCATGCCGGTGGTCTCAAGGGAACCCTGGCTGAAGTTGGTATGAATTGCGCCCAGCTTCACGCCGGTACCGACGGCCAGTGCGGAGGTATTGGACGCTGGAGGAATGGACGGCGCGGAGCGCTGGAGAATATTGCTGAAGCTATCGACGTATTGCGCCGTGCTGCTTTTGAAGCCCGTGGTATTCACGTTGGCGATATTGTTGCCGATGACTTCGAGCCCCTTCATGAAGGTGCGTAGGGCGCTGACGCCGCTGCCGAGTGTGCCGATGAGTGACATGGTGAATGGAGTGGTTAAGGATTAAGCACCGCTGTTCGTGGAGGCGGACGTGCTGGGAGTTGAAACAATGCCGGGCTCAGCGTAGAGCACCGAGGAAATGGAATAGGCGTTGCCCCCGACGACAATTTTCGGCCCCTTGCTGTCGGTCGTCACACCCGTGACGTTGCCTGTGGCGGTGCCGCCATTGCCATCGTCGACGATGACCTGTTTTCCGATGAAACTGTTGGCTGCGACGATCTGCTGGCTGGCACCCAGTTTGACCATCTCGGAGGTCATGGTCTGGGATTGGGAGAGCGCGGTAAATTGCGCCATTTGCGCGATGAACGCGGTGTCGTCCATGGGCTTTTGCGGATCTTGATTTTTATATTGGACCGCGAGAAGTTTCAGGAAATCTTCGGAGCCAAGAGTCTTGACGGCCTTTACCACCGGAGTGGAAATGGCAGGATCAATCGGAGCTGCAATCGAGGTGACGTTCATGGGAGGATCAGGCTAACGCGTTGAGAAGTTGAGAGGAACTGACGGCGGGCGAATCTTTCGCCACAGACTCCGGCACACCGGAATCGTAGAATTCGGGTTTGAGCACCGAAGCAAATGAAGGAGGAGCTTTTTGCTCGCGCTGATGCGGCGTGCCCTGGCCGAGTGAACCGAAATCAGATCCGCCACTCGCGGTCACGGTTGAGGTAAAGACCGGCTCAGCGAGTCGCATCCCCCGCTCGCCCACTGGCTGGGTAATACTGTGCCACTCGCGGGCGATCACGGTATTCATTTCGGCTGATTCCGTCCGGAAGGTGGTATGCACGGCGCCGTCGCGTAATTCAACGCGAAGCCCAAGCTTTTCGCTGCCCACGTTGAAATGCAGATCGACGGATTTTTGTTGAACATCCGCCCGGCGCTCCAACGCATCCACCGCCGAAATAATCGCGGCCATCGTCTCACGCACGGTCGTAACCGGCGTCGGCGCTTCGACTGTTAACGTCCCCGTCGATGACACCTCGCCCGAAAAAACAAACGGGGCCGCAGGATCGGAAGTCGCAGGGATCTTCAGGTGAATGGTGGCGGCGGCAGACATGGTTGCGTTCACTTTAGCAACGCCAGTGCCAACACTCTCACCCACTGCTGCAACCAGCTTGCGACCAGCATCTAAAAAGTATTTTCCCTGCGCCATGATTGATGTTTTAGAATTACCATCCGGCGTGGAGGGCAGAGCGGCAAAATTTTCCGAAGCAGAATGATTCTTCGCCAGATTCAAATTATTATCCGCCGAACGACTGCCGTCCGCCACCAACCCTGAGGTCAAAAGCTCGGCACCGTCCGTCACCGGTGATTCGGAAACCGAGGTGGTACGATTAATCGACGTTTCGCTCGATGCCGTCGAAACCACCGCCAATCGCTTCAACGGTTGAACGGGCATCACCGTGCCGCTTACAGGTGGCACGTTCGCGAGAGTGATGGCAGATGCGGTATTGGCGGGATCGAGGGGCGATGCCGCCGGAGGGAGCGTGGCGGGAAAGCCAGGCGAACCCGCCAGTGCTTTCAACGCAGCCGAATTATCCAGAGACCCCAACCCACCCTTTTCTTCGGTAGCCACTGGAAGTATCGGAGCGGAGGGAGTCGCCGTCACCAGATCGGCGACGGGCGGCGTGCCACTGAGCGGAGCCGGCGACGAAAGCCCGGCGGTTTTATCCGCACCAGCCGCCGGAAGCGCCGGCGGGATCGTCGTTGATCCCAAAGGGCGCATGGCACCCAACGGCCCCGTCACGGGTAAGCCGGGACCGAAAGAGCGCGACGAGGGCGAGGCAAAACAAACCGAAGGGTCCGCCACGGTGATTTCACCGGGAGTAACCTGGACTGTCGCCGTCGGAAGATTTGCGCCGAGCGGTGGCGGCAACGTGGGTGGGACCACGGGCATGCCAAAAAGTGCGGCCACCATTTCCGCCGCTTTATCGGCGTCCGGGCCTTTGTCTTTTTCGGCCGGATCATCGATGGGCCGGTCCTTGCTAAGATAAGATTCGAAAGAATCCGACGGAGAGTCCGTGGATTTTTTTGCTGCGTGATCAGCGGATGATGGCGCATTGCACGGAGCCGGATTGGAAGCGGCGGGTGCGGTATAAACGGGAAGTGGAAGGGAGAGCTGCATAGGCGTATTTCCTTCCGTGGAATGTCACCACCCGATCCATGGGCGGGATGAGAATAAAGTTAAGGACTTGAGGCGGTCTTGGCGGATTTAATGAGACGGAGACGATCGGACAGCAGTGCGGCCCGCTTGGAGAGCGGCATATCGCCACCCGTCGAACGACTCATCTCTTCAAAAATGGGGGCAACGATTTCGGGTTTCATCACCGAGAGAATTTTAACGACAATCGCATCATCAAGTTCGCGAATGATGGCGACGGCCGCCTTCGGAGTGAGATTGGTGTAGGTCTGCGAGAGCACGCGGATATTTTTGACCTCGTCGGCGTTAATTTCGATGACCTTGGACGCGATCTCCTGACGCAGTCCCTCGATCTCAGTGCGGACTTTGTTGAGTTCCTGGCGCTCGGCGGTGAGTTGGGCCTCACGACGTTCGAGTTGGTCGCTCTGCTTGCGCAGGCGATCACGCTCCCCTTTCAATTCGTTGGCCAGCTCTTCGATTTCGATGGTCCAGAAATTCCACCCGCGCTCGCGCTCTTCGTTAATCAAAGCGTCCTTATGCGGCACCATCTTGATGGCGTGTTCCAACGCCACCTCGGCGGCGCGGTTAAACGTGTACAAACCGGTCCCCAAGCCGAGAACCAGCCCGAGGATCGCCGCGATGAGAGGGATGGGCAATTTTTTCATGAAGAGGCGACGGTGGAAGCAGCGAGCCGACGAGCCACCCGGAGACCGGCCAGTTCATCACTTTCATTCTGGGCCTCGCGCTCAACTTCCAGGCGATGACCGGTGCGCGCTTTCTGTTCGAGTTTTTCAATGACCTTGACCGCGCGATGGGCTTCCAAATATTTTTGACGGCTTTCTTCCATCGCAGTGCGGGCGGCGAAGACGACCCGCTCCGAAGCGATCTCCTCGTCACACACCCGACGATACGCGTCCCAAAAAGAGATTTCGTCCGCCGCCCGAAAGGTCGCGCGACGTCCATCGTGCATCACCGTTTCGAGGTCCTGTCGCTCGTGGCGTTTTTTCGCCAGACTTTCTTCCGCCTGCACGAACGTGTGCACGGCGGCGGCAAACGCCTCGCGCGTGCGGCTCTGATGATGCTCGCGCAGGACCGCGACGGGACGAAGGGGAAAGCGGAACTTTTTCATGCGGCAACGATTTGTTTAAGGTACGCGTAGGTTTGCGCGCGGCCGGTGTGATCATCCACACTCTGACGGGCGAATTTCCCGAGCGGCTCATGCAAGGCAATGGACCGGTCGAGTGCCGCGTTTGCCCCTTTTTGGTAGGCCCCAATCGAAACAAGATCCTCATTTTTCCGGTACAGCGCCAGATGCTCCCGGGCCCGGGCCGCGAGAGCCACTTCCTCCGGGGTGCAAATATCGCGCGTCAAACGACTGACGCTTTCAAGCACATCAATGGCCGGGTAATGATTAAAATGAGCCAGATGCCGCGAGAGCACCAAATGGCCGTCAAGAATACCGCGCACCGCATCCGCGACGGGTTCGTTCATATCATCACCTTCCACCAGCACGGTATAAATCGCCGTGATCGCACCGGTCTCACCGGCACCGGAACGTTCCAGCAAGCGCGGCAGCATCGCAAAAACCGACGGCGTATAACCGCGGGTCGCGGGAGGCTCACCGATCGCGAGACCAATCTCACGTTGCGCCATCGCAAAGCGGGTGACCGAATCCATCAGTAACAAAACATTTTTTCCCTGGTTGCGCCACGCCTCAGCAATCGACGTCGCGGTAAACGCCGCCCGCAATCGCAACGGTGCCGGTTGATCTGACGTCGCCACCACCACAATCGAGCGCTTCATACCTTCCGGCCCGAGATCCTTCTCGATAAACTCGCGCACTTCACGTCCACGCTCACCCACGAGCGCGACGACGACGACATCCGCCTGAGTGCCGCGCGCAATCATGCCGAGCAAGGTGGACTTACCAACACCCGAACCGGCGAACAAACCCAGACGTTGTCCGCGACCCAACGGCACGAACGCATCAATCGCGCGCACCCCCGTGGGGAATGGCGTCGTGATGCGCTGGCGGCGCAAAGGATGGGGCGGAGTGCCGGTGGCGCCTTCACTGTGTTCCACCGAAAGCATGCCGAGTCCGTCAAACGGCCGGCCCAGCGCGTCGAGTACGCGTCCGAGCATTTCCGGACCGGGACGCGGCAGCGGCGGACGCTCCATCGCGGCCACTTCGCAGCCGACGTGCAAGCCCGCGGTCTCGCCGAGCGGCATCAACAAAACTCGATGTTCACGAAAACCAACCACCTCCGCCTGCACGGAAAAATCAGCGCGCGGAGAACGCAGTAAGCATAACTCCCCCAACCCGACATTCGGACCGTCGGATTCGATAATGAGACC
>JANYFP010000115.1 GCA_025362555.1 Verrucomicrobiota bacterium | reverse complement strand
ACTGCTGGTACCTGAGCACGACAGCGACCCCATCAGCAACCCCACCTTCCCTCACCCGCCGAAAAGGCAAAGCCAACGCACAACCTCCCAGACGTAAAGCTCTGAATCAAATCCGCGATACTTTTCCGCTCCACGCACATGGACTCGGAAAGCACATAGTCCCCAATCGTCAGCGTCAGCGGGACGACTTCGATGTGCGCAGCGTGGAGCAGCGAAGGCAGCGAAGACCGGAAAAGTTAACCACGGAACATGCGGAATACGCTGACGCCGGGTGCGCGAAACGCCGCGACTCACTTCTTGCCGCGCCACACCGTGATCAGTGCCACACCGCCAAGCAGCAGTGACGCCGCAAACAAGATGCGGCTGTTGACCACCTCGTGCCCGAGCGCCCAGCCGACAAATACCGCGATCGCGGGATTCACGTAGGCGTAGGTGCTCGCCCGCGCCGGGGTGCTCATTTTCAGAAGATAGAGATAGGCACTGAAGGCCGCGAGCGATCCGGCAAACGTGAGGTAGAGCCACGCGACTATCGCGTGCGCATCCACCACGGCCCACGAGAAGTGCGCGGGCTCACCTGCGATCAGTGCGGCGAGCGCGAGCCACACCGTTCCGACAAGCATCTGCATGCCGGCGGCGAGAAATACATCGGGTGCCTGTTTTACCTGCCGGCTCAGGATCGAACCAGTCGACCAGCTCAACGAAGCGCACAGGCACAGCAGTGCCCAGCCGAGACTGGTCTCGCGTGCGGCCTCTAGCCGCGCTGGTCCCAGTAGCAGCACGATGCCGCAGCCTCCGAGCGCGAGACCGGCAAACACCGCTCCGTGTGGTCGCGTGCCGCCGGGCCGTAGCCAGTCGATCATGACCATGAGCAGCGGAGTCACCGACACGAGCAGCGCGGTCAACCCCGAGGGCACGCGCTGTTGTGCCCAGGCCGTGGTACCGTAGCCTCCGAGTAAGAGCAACGCACTGATCAATGCCGCTGCGCGCCAGTGCGCCCACGTGGGCGGAGCGGGTGCTTTAAAGCGTCGCCAGGTGAAGAGGAGTGTGCCTGCGACGAGAAACCGCGACGCGGTCATCAGCAGCGGCGGGATCGTGTGAACGATCTCTCCGATCGCGAAGTACGTCGTGCCCCACACGAGATACACGGTCGCGAACGCTGCGATGATGCGCCAGCGCGGTGCGGAAAGGGGAGGGTCGGCGGTCATCGCGGTGTACGGGGCTTGTGCCGATGACAACGGAACAGATGGATCCGGTCTAGATTATAACAATTGCAACCTGCCGCTCTTGCATCGCTCTGATCTAGTGTGGCTCGGGAGCCATTTAGCAGTGATCACAGCTGGAACGTAAATTGGAACCGGATCAAATATCGATAGACACGACCAGCCCTGATCACTCTTGCCCGATGCTTTTTGCGTGCCCCGAGAGCGATGCTGGGGCAATTTTCTATGACCCATGATCACTCGTTTCCTTTCCGTTCTGTTTGTCTTCATTCTCGCCGGTTGCGTGTCAGCTCCTGCGCCTATCCCAACTGGCTACTCCGGTCCTCGAGCCACAGTTAGTGATACGGCAAATTCGGTATCATCGACTAAAATTTAATTTTTCCAGTTGGCCAAGGTTGACGGGCGAACGGTTGAGACAAGCGGGATGGCAACTTACAAGAAGAACTACGGCCAAGGGTTTTCCATGGAGCCTCAGCTCGAGTCACGAGATGTTCCGGCTCAGCAATGCGTCTTATCTCTGGAGGCAGTGACCCATGTAGCGGCCGACATTCTCGCTTTTGGCGGTGGCATGTATCACGTGGAAGGCGAGGTCTCGGTCACTTTGCAGGCTGGCAAAGTCTATTCCGTGAAAGGCGAACTGTCGAAAGAGTACTCCGCCGTCTGGCTGGAAGATGCGGAAGGGAAACTTATTTCAAGCAAGATCGAGAAGGGGAAGCGATAAGCTGTTCCGCCCGGAATAAACTTAAGAGGTCTTGATTGGGGTTGTCATGAAGTGACGGACCGTGGCCTGCGGATTGAAACCCAAGGCCAACTCTATTGGGGAAGACGAGCGGTAGGTCCTGGGCCGATTCGCAAGACGGTTAAGGTAAAAGATACAGCCTGAGGTTGCCCTGATTTGACGGACTGTGGGCCGGGGACGACAAGCCGGTGGTGGATGTGCTGGGGAAGGAAATAGGAGCGGGATCTCTCCCGCTTTTTCAAAAAGATCCCGAACCGGAAAATCGGATTCCACCGATTCTCGAAATCACGAGGTGCAGTCTTCCGATTGCGGTCGTGACGTCTTTAAGCGGCTGCCCAAATCGGACAATCCCGTGATTTGGCAGTCCGGACGCCATGCGGCGATGACCTTGGCCGCGTCGGCCAGATGCCCGGCGGGCAGCACGGTATGCACTTTAGCGGACATGGCTGCGTCTTGCGGATTGTATGCAATGGCCAGTGCGGTGACGGATGCAATCCGCACATCGGCCATGGAATCGCCAATCATCGCCGTACGGGCCGCCGGGAAATCCATTTCCTTCATGAGCTGAAGGGCTCCTCGGTCCTTATGATTGTCATCCACCATGATTTCGACGGTGCCGGCAAAATTCCCTTCAGTGATTTGTACACGATTAGCCAAAATACGTTCGATCTGAAGATCCCGCTGGGCGCGTTCCGCGAGTTGGTAGGGCCCTGAGCTCACGATTGCCGTACGAATGCCATTTTTTCTCAACCAGCCAAACAATGCTGGCACGCCTTCCACATAACGACGTGCCCGGATCAATTCATGGAACAGATCGGCACTGCGTCCGCGCCAAACTTTTCCCACCGTTTCATCACTCACGCGGGTGTAGTCTGTCCGCCCGTAAGCCGTCCAGAGTCGCCATGCGTCCGCTTCCGTGCCCATCGCGCGGTGAAGGTCGAGCCAGAAATTTTCACCTTCAAAAATCACTCCATCCATATCGAAGATGACCAAACCAATGCTTGGTGGACGTTCCATATTATCTTTTGAAACTGATCGTGCCTTCGTGATGCTCTGCCGAGGCGATCACGTCCCAAGTCCCCTGCATCGTAACTGGGCGGCCCTTCTTGTCCCGTTTTTCGACGTGCACACTGCAAAACCCTTCCCAAGTTTTGCTACTGATCGATTTACGGTCAGTCAATTGATAGCGGTAGGCAATGCCATCGGGACTACAGAAGACTTCCTTGGTCGACCATTCTCCGATCGGCTGATCTTTCTCGTCCAGCAGATTGCCAGCCATGCTAATTCGGCCAGCTTCGTCCACCCGCGCGTTGATATTGCTGGAGCTCACCCGGGAACTGGCACCCGTGGAAATGGAACTGATGTGCCAGACGCCCTCGTAAGGCGCCGAGCTGTCGCGCGCGCTCACCATTCGTGAGGACAAGCGCTCAATATATTTCATCAGCAGCAAAAAAGTGGCGGCGAAACCCGCGATCGGGCCACCGAGTTTGACGTTGTCACTGGCCCACGTGACTTCCGCCGAGTTCAATTGTCCAAAGAGCGCATACAAGCCGGCAGCAACCCCAAATGAAACGGCAGTCACAATGCAGACGGTCACCAAGGTGCGGATTCGTGGATCGTTCATAAGTTTAGTCTCCTGAAGTCAGAACGGAACAGCTTTCTCTCCGGTCGATAAGCATGAATGAAAGCAACGCGATAAAGGTCGATTTCTCCCCGGAGGGTCAACGGTGCCAACGCTGGTTGGGAGTTTTTTTGTGTCAAGGGGCTATCCGATACTGCGACCCCGCAGCCCGTGGCACTCCTTTGGAGAAACCCATCGAATTGCTCTCATTTCCCCCCCCCCGCGCGTGTGCGAAATAATCAGTGGATCGTGTAACGGCAGGCATGTGCCGGGTGACGGCTCGGGCAGATACCGGGTTTGCAGCGAGCAATCAACGGTGCGCGCCTGTGGATTTGAGGCGGCGCATGCGTCAGCCAATTTTGGGTAGGCCAGCGCGCTTGCACGCGTTCCTGAGCTCGGAAAAATCACGCGCTGCCAGTGCTTTTCCGGTGATTCAGATTAAAACATTTGCAGCCCAGTCTACTCGGCTCGACTCCCTCATTCCGCGCTCGCCCGCGCGTGTCTCATTGGTAACGTATATCGCAAAGGCAGCGAAAAAGAGGCAATCACGATGAGCGGTTCCACTACTGACAAAGTTTTCTCCGGCTCCATTCCGGGGCTTTATGAAAAGCATTTGGTTCCGCTGATTTTTGAGCCCTACGCGGTGGATTTGGCGAACCGACTCCTTTCGCGATCCGTCACTCAGGTGCTGGAGATTGCCGCTGGCACGGGTGTCGTGACTCGTCGGCTGGCATCCGTCCTCCCCGAAAATGTTGCCATCGTCGCCACGGATCTGAATCAGCCGATGTTGGACCAAGCTGCGGCGATCGGAACCAAGCGCCCCGTGGAGTGGCGTCAGGCCGATGCCATGCAACTGCCATTCCCGGACAAAACATTTGACGCCGTTGTCTGCCAGTTTGGCGCCATGTTCTTTCCCGAAAAGGCGAAGGCGTTTTCGGAGGCACGTCGAGTACTCAAAGCGGGAGGCGTCTTCATTTTCAACGTGTGGGATCGGATCGAAGAAAACGAATTTGCTGACACCATCACGACGGCACTGGCGTCCCTGTTTCCCCATGATCCGCCGCGTTTCTTGGCGCGGACGCCCCATGGCTATTTCGATTATTCGGCCATTGAGCGCGACCTTGCCCACGGCGGTTTCACGGCGGCGCCCCAAATCATCACGGTAGCTGCACGCAGTCGGGCCACCTCTTGCCGGGCCATCGCGTTCGCATACTGCCACGGTACACCCTTGCGCAACGAAATCGAGGCGCGCGACGCCTCGCGGCTGGGCGAAGCCACCGACATCGCCGTAGAAGCTATGGCCCGGCGCTTTGGGCGAGGGGAGGTCGACGGCAAGATTCAAGCCCACATTATCACCATCGAAAACTGACGGTCGCGAATTGAGCGCGCACTAAGGACGGGCGAGGAATTCAGTATGGTCATGCTGAGGTTGCCCTATCGAGGAAAGGAAAAGGTGCCGCACGACTCTCGCCGCCGCAGACTAGGCGGCTGGCTTCACTGCGGTGCGGCCAAGACGGGCGGCGGCGTCGCGGAGCTTCTGCGCTAGCAGCGAGGCCGACACGGGTTTGGTGAGGTAATCATCCATGCCTCGCTGCAGGCAGTCCTCGCGGTCCTGCGCACTCGCATGGGCGGTCAGGGCGATAATCTGCGGCTGTCGGTCGGGCGAAAATTGGCGTCGGATTTCCGCCGTGACTTCGTAGCCGTTCATTTCCGGCATTTGCACGTCCATCAACACGACGTCGTACGGCTGGCGCAGCAGGGAGTCGAGAGCCTCGCGGCCGTCCGAAGCCACGTCGCAGCGGTAACCCAGCAACTCGAGAAAACGAACCGCCACCTTCTGGTTGACCATATTGTCCTCCGCCAGCAGGACGCGCAGGGGAAACTCGACCGCCAGCTTCGTGGTCACCGCCTGCGGAGGGGCCTTGGGAGTCGCCGCCTGCTGGCCGAGCGCGGTCAGGAGGGCGTCGCGCAGTGAGACGAACTTCGCCGGCTTGTTGAAGCGCGCGACAAAGTTGAGCCAGCGCGGGTCGGCGCGATCATGGTGCCCGGTGGCGGAGCTGAGGAGAATGAGCGGCAGCTCGCGCCGCCCGGACAACGCGTGGATTCGCGCCCCGAGGTCGAGCCCGTCCATTTCGGGCATCTGCATGTCGAGGATGGCGACATCGGCCGACGCGCCCGACTCCAAGTACGCGAGCGCTTCCGCGCCCGACACGACCTCGTGTGGTTGCATGCCCCAGCGTTCCGCCTGGACGCGTAGGATGCGTCGGTTAACTTCGCCGTCGTCGACGATGAGGAGGTGGCGGCCCCGGAGCAACGGCAAGTCAGGCTGCACCTGCGGTCGGTCCGCCACGCGCACCCGGATGGAGAAAGAGAAAGTCGAACCTTGGCCGGGGGTGCTTTCGACCCGGATCCCGCCGCCCATAATTTCGGCGATGCGCTTGGAGATCACCAGGCCCAAACCGGTTCCACCGTAGCGGCGGGTCATCGAGGAATCGACCTGGCTGAAATGCTTGAAGAGACGGTCGAGTCGGTCCGCCGGGATGCCGATGCCGGTATCCCGGACGTCGATGGTCAGCTCGTGCCACGATTCGATCGGCGCGCTCGTGCGCTGGTCCGCGCCGCCGATCGCGCGGCTCGATACCTCGACCAGCACTGACCCTTGCTCGGTGAATTTGAGGGCGTTGCCCACGAGGTTGACGAGTACTTGGCGGAGACGCGATGCGTCGCCGACGACGTGCAGTGGGAGCGACTCGGCGAGCAGGTAACCGAGATCGATTTTCTTTTCCGCCGCCTTTTGGCTGAACAGGTCTAATGCATCCTCGACGCAACCACGCAGGTCGAAGGGCTGCTCCTCGAGTTCCATCTTGCCCGATTCGATCTTGGATAGATCAAGGATGTCGTTTATCACGACCATGAGCGCGTCGCAGCTCTGGCGGATCGTGTCGGTGAAGCCGCGCTGCTGCTCGGTCTGCGCTGAGTCGAGCAACAGGCTGGTCATGCCCATGACGCCATTCATGGGCGTGCGGATTTCGTGACTCATGTTGGCGAGGAATTCCGACTTGGCCTGACTGGCGGCATCAGCGGCCTCTTTGGCCGCCTTGAGTTCCTCCTCGGTCCGCCGCCGCACCTCGATGTTGGCCTCGAGGCGAGCATTGGCTTCGGCGAGTTCTCGGGTTCGTTCCACCACGGCCAGCTCGATACGATCCGCCGCGACCTCGACTTCCGCGCGGCCCAGGGATCCTTCCCAAATCAGGGCGCGGGACCGCAGACAGGTGTAGATCAGGAAAATGTCCTCGAAGACGACCCAGCCCGTGTGCTCGATCCAGCGCCAGTGCGAAACGACCTCGCTGCCGAAAACCGATTGCGGCCAGTAGACGCCGCGCAGGAAATGGTCGAGCGCCACGACCGCGGACGAGCTCAATAAGACACGCCAGTCACGATAAAAGGCGATGAAGGCCAGCGATCCGAAAATATGGAAGTGCGTCTCAATCCGTCCCCCCGTCAGGTGGATCAGGAGGGCCGACGCCAGCATTTGCGCCACGGCCACGACATGTCGCGTGCTCGTCCGGCCCGGGCGCGCGATGGCGAGGAAGACAGCGGGCAACGCGATAAACCCGCCGAGGACGATGGCCGCCCACACATGGACATGGGTCTCGCTCGTCCGGCCCACCCAGGTCAGGGGCGTCAGCCAGAGGGCGATCCCGATGCCTGCCAGCCACTGCACCGTGAGCAGGACGGCAAAGGCCCGGTCCGTCTGGCTCCAGAATTTTTTGAGCAGTTCCTCGTTAAGGACCTTGGTCCGGGCCTGGATTCTGGCTGCAAAGAGGGCATCGGGTGAGGACATGGGAACAGGTGCGGTTTATTTTCAGTCGAGCCCGCAGCCGAAAGCCGGCGTGACCGTCGGTGAACGTTTACTTGCGTCCGCTCGCATGGCGGCGAGGAGGGCGTCGCGACCGGGATTGTCGCCGACGTGCCCGCGGCTACCGGTGATACCGCCGCGGAAAACGAGCCGGCCATCGGACCGGTAAAGGCGGGTTTCCCCGGAGGTGCGAAAGGCGAAACGCCGCAGTTCAGCGGACGTGGCATCGCACACGAGCCGGGTCCGCGGCAGCGCGGCCGCCTGCCGGTAGAGCGCTGAATTTTTCGCCGGTTCTTCCGGCACGGTATCGGCAAAAATCAGAATGGCTTTAATCGCGTCGCCCTCTTGCAGCAGGATTGAATCCAGTTCCGCGAGAGTGGCCCGGGAACAAGGACATTCCGGATGCAGGGCAACGACCACGGTGAACCGGCCTGCCTCGAGGGGCAAATCTGTCGCCGGCCAATCTCGGGCCGGCTTACCCGCCATGCCGGGGGTAAAGGAATAATCGGCCATCCACTTCATGCCCCAGGCCGCTCCGACGAGCCAGAGACCGATACCCACCGCGAGAAAGAATTTTTTGAGAAAAGAGGACATGAGAACGCAGGCTTCCGGAGCCTGCAGCATGAGATCCTCGACATCGGCACAAAGCGCGCGAACTTGACGGGGTTTCGTGACGGCCGACAAACGACTTAGCCAACAAAGCAGCGGTGTCAGGAATTAGGGTTGAATGAAGATGTCCGAGCGGATTTGCCGGGTAGGAAACGCGATAGCTATCATCATCCTAAAAACCGCCGTTGGACACAGAGTTCACCGAGGTAAGCACGGAGCGCACAGAGCAATACCAACTGCGATGGAGATTTAGACTTTAGGTGGGGGCGATTGCCCTGGCCCTCTGCGTCCGGAAGGCGATTGAGGGCAATCGCCCCTACCGCTTCACCGTCTGACAAAAGTCTAAATTATCTTAGCATTTGGTATAATGCTGCGGAAAACTATCCAAATGCACCATCACCCAGCAGGTGAATTCAAATTCGATGATCACTACCTAATAAATATTTCTCCGTGCACTCCTGCCGAACTCTGGGAGCTCTGTGACGAGATCGAACTGCGGAATTTAAGATCGTGAGGACTGGCCGGGCTGGAACCGCGTGTCGTTCAGTTAGGCGGATGAGCGCCGATTCTCCGCAGTAAGCAAATGACGTCTTCAGCGATCCCTGATCCCGTCAGATTGGGTTCGCCCGAAAGTCAGTCTATTCACCGCTCGCCTGCCGCTGGCCCGTTTGCCCGTATAAATGGATTTTCAGATTCTGGCCTTCACCCTCAAAGCTGGCGTGCACACCGGTATCATGAACGAACTCGAGTGGTCTGCC
>JANYFP010000113.1 GCA_025362555.1 Verrucomicrobiota bacterium | reverse complement strand
GGTTTGTCTGGTAAAAAAGCACTCACAACGCCCCATTCGTCACAAAGATACTCTAAAAATACAACCTCTCTATCACGGGCAGTGAATTCCTTTTGCCCAACCTTCTTCACAGTGGCATTTAACCTGTCCGTCACTTGCATTTCCGCTCGGCAGTTTTGCCTCAAAACCACAAGCACTCGTGTAACTCGCTCACAGTCGTGAATCTACTAAAACGGAACCACTGAGATAGGCGATCAACCCTACTCCCGCCCACCGTCTATAAACAGTTTTAAACTAGCTTGATGCAAAGATCCCCAGAGCTAGGCCACAGGGAAAAGTAAACGGGAAAATGGGTTTTCACCGGTGAACGAGGCAAATACTTACCCATTGCACGCAAACTGTCCGCCGACTGTTCACCGAGCGGGAGCTTTCTGCCCCTAGAGTGTCAATTCACCTAGACTGACAAGTTATTCACAGGCGAAAAACAGGCTCACAATGGCATGTTATCAGTCAACCGAACCTCATCGATCCAGAATGAGATGGCCAGCAGGCATTCGCCCGGAACGACCTCGCGCAATTGCTCCATCGTTTGCCGGTCAACGACTGAAATATAGATCACTCGAAGACGGCGTTTATTGGAAATGATATGGGTCACCTCCGCCACCAACCGATCGGCGCTCTTCACGCCACTTTCGACCATTTCCTTCGCTTTGCGCAGCGCACCGAACACCGCGAGGGATTCTTCGCGCTGCGTCGGAGTCAGGTAGGTGTTGCGCGCGCTCACCGCGAGTCCATCGGCGTCGCGAACCAGCGGTCCAGTCACAATTTCAACCGGGACGGAAAGATCCTCCATCGATTTGATCACGACAGCCACCAATTGGGGATCTTTCTGCCCCATCACGAGAACATCGGGCTCAATCATATGGAAAAACTTAAGCCAGCACGTCAGCACGCCACGAAAAAGCTCCCGTCGAGTCACACCGCACAGCGGTTTGCTGACCACATCTTCCGTGACCAGTGTCGAAAAACCGCGCGGAAACATTTCCTCGGTGCCGGGCGTGAATAACACATCGACGCCTTCCTTCTCGCAGAGCATCGCGTCCGCCTGCGGGGTGCGCGGGTACTTCACCAGATCCTCACTCGGACCAAATTGCAGGGGATTCACAAACGCCGAAACGATCACGATATCTCCGTTCTGCCGCGCTAACCGCATCAGGCTGACATGGCCGGTATGCAGGGCACCCAGAGTCGGCACGAACACCAATCGTTTGTCTTCGCGGCGCAAAGCCACGGCCGTTTCCCTCATCGCCGCCAATTTGTCGATTTTTTGCATCACAGGATCGGGCTTGAATATCCATAAGCCCTTACCTTTATCAAGCCTCACATTCGCTCGGCAGCAGTGAGCAGCCAGAAGCGAGGAGTGAGCATCACAAACAAAACATCCCTGAACCACACTTACTTAGCGTTACCAACTGAAGCGGCAACATTCGTACTCGCCTCCCAGTCGCACCTCATTACCCGCTACTCGCACCTTTTTATTCCATGATCCGCATCAACGAACACTTCACCAAACTCAAGGCCTCTTATCTTTTCGCCGACATCGCCAAGCGCGTGAACGCGTACGTCGCCGCCAACCCGGATAAGCCGATCATCCGCCTCGGCATCGGCGATGTCACCGAGCCGCTGCCGCCGGTCGCGATCTCCGCCCTGCACGCCGCCACTGACGAGATGGCGAACCGCGCCACCTTCAAGGGCTACGGTCCCGAGCAAGGTTACGCCTTTTTGCGCGAGGCCATCGCGCAGCACGATTTTCAAGCGCTCGGTGCGAAAATCGAAGCCGATGAAGTTTTCGTCAGCGACGGTTCGAAATGTGACGTCGCCAACATTCAGGAAATTTTCGCGGCCGACACCCGCCTCGCGATTCCCGATCCGGTTTATCCGGTTTACGTGGACACCAATGTCATGGCCGGCCGCACCGGCGCGAACGTTGATGGCCGCTACGACGGCATCACGTATCTCGAGTCCACCGCCGCGAACGGCTACGTGCCCGCCCCGCCTGCGACCGCGACGGACCTGATTTATCTTTGCTTTCCCAATAATCCGACCGGCGCAGTCGCCACGCGCGAACAACTCACGGCCTGGGTCGCCTACGCCAAGAAAAACAACGCGATCATTCTCTTTGATGCCGCGTACGAAGCCTACGTGCGCACGCCCGGCATTCCACGCAGCATTTATGAAATCGAAGGCGCGAGAGACGTCGCCATCGAGTTCCGCAGCTATTCCAAGCTCGCCGGCTTCACCGGCCTGCGTTGCGCGTACACCGTCATTCCAAAAACCCTCAAAGCCCGCGATGCTGCCGGCAACGAACACGCGCTGCACGCACTCTGGAATCGCCGCCACACCACGAAATTCAACGGCGTATCGTACCCCGTGCAAAAAGCGGCGGCCGCCGTTTACACCGAAGCCGGAAAAAAACAGACGCGCGATCTCACCGATTTCTATCTCGGCAACGCCAAACTCATCCGCGAAGCGGTCAACAAACTCGGTTTCACCTGCATCGGTGGCGACAACGCACCGTATATTTGGGTGAACACCGGACGCGACTCGTGGGAATTTTTCGACCTGTTGTTAAATAAAGCGCAGGTCGTCTGCACGCCCGGGGCCGGCTTTGGCAAATGCGGCGTAGGCCACGTGCGCATCAGCGCCTTCAACTCCCGCGAGAACGTCGTCGCCGCGCTCGCGCGCATCGCCGCCGCGCTCAAGTAAGAGCCGATTGGCGCGATCCGCTTCATTTACGATCTGCGAAAACTAAAAGGTGGAACGCGACCTCCGGGCGCGTTTTCTTCTGCGCGCATCGCACCAACCCGCCCGGCTTGTCCGTCGAAGCCTTGGCGAAGTCGGGAGGTCGGGTTTCACCTTTCAGTCCGCGCGCTATGTCAGCAAAACGATTGTTCGAACAAATGGCTAAGTCGGACAGAAAAAATCCGACCTCCATCGGCGCCACCAATTCCACTACAGCGTCCGTCGACTCCAATCGCGCCATGATTTTTATGGCGCACCCCATTCGATTCTGACTCCGTTCGCTGATGTTTCCGTACACCCGCGGCCTGGGAGACTTTTGATCAAACCAATGGCCACTGCTTCACCCCAAGCCGCTTCCTCGTGGCGCTCGATTTCGTTCACGATCCTTGCCCTGACGGTGCTCGCCCTCCTGCCGTGGTGGCGTAATCATAAATTCCTCACGGATTTTTATGATTATGGGCTGGTGATTTCCGGAGTGGGTCGGGTCGCGGCAGGCGAACGCCTTTATGCGGATATTGTTTCGCCCATTCAGTCCGCAATTTTTTTACTGAACGGCGCGGTTGAAAAAATCGGTGGCGGAACCTTTCAGGCCATGACCTTGGGCGGCGCTTATTTAATCGCCTTCGCCACGGCCGCACTGGTTTTCATCCTGAGTCGGCGGTGGTCCATTCTCGGTGCCGCTGGCGTCGCAGCGGGCATCCTGTTTGGCAGCGTCGTTCAACACACCATCATCTGGCACAATACTGTGGGAGTCCTGTGCCTCGCCTTCGCGGTGTGGGGTGCCGCCCTTGCCCCCACCCTGCGCCGGGCCAGTTGGCCATGGCACGCGTTAGTCGTCACAGGACTTTGGCTGGGCGGAATAAATAAGCTGAATTTTCATTTCGTGGCGCTCGGCATGGCCTGTGGCTGGACACTCCGCGCCGCACTCACCGGCGGAGAAAATTGGCGCCGGGTTGCCGTCACGCTCGCCTCTTGGCTGACAGCCGGGATCGTCCTCCCGCTACTCACTGAACTCCTCTGGTCCGGAGCAACCCTCGCCGACTGGTGGCACAATGTCGTGGAACTCCCGCTTGCCAGCCGGACGGGCGCTCTCAGCCAAATTCGGACGTGGCAGTTCTATCTCGCCTCCCCCCACGTTTACTATGGCGCACTGCGACTTCCTCAAATCGGTTTGGTATCGGCTGTTTTTCCCTTGGTCGCCGGCTTGGCCGCTTGGCGATGGTCGGCGCGGACCGGAGCGGGAGAAAAAATAATCTTAATGCTCGCGGTCTTACTCGCCATCGTGGCGGGCGCCGCGCTGCACGCCACCAATAATGAAATTGGTTATGTTGGCCTGGCCGCCGCTCTGGTTCTGACCGTAGGTCTGTGGCTTGGTTTCGGAGTGCCCGCGCGCGGGCTCCCGTTTTGGCTTGGATTAGTCATCCCCGCTCTCCTCACCGGTGCTGTCTCCTGGGAGTCAGCCTGGCGAGGCCAACGTTCCCAATTCGGCCACTCGCGTGCCCTGCGCGAAACCTATTTGCCGGCGGAAACCGCCAACCCGGCGTACTCGTATCTGCGCGGAACAAAGTTGCCGCCGGAAATGCACGGAGCCCTCAGCGCCGCCGCCACCTGGTTGAACACGGTGGAACGGCGGGGCCTCCACCCGGTCTTTTATGGTCCGGGCCTCGAGTGGCTCGAACGCGTCTTCCCCGCGGTAAAGCCCGGCCCCATGCCCTTGCTCGCCCAATGGGGCACGACTTATGGCCCCATCGAATTGAACCGTCTCCATCGAGCCCTCGAGGATGATCAGATTTATCCCGCCGTGTTGAGCATCCACGCGTGGGATGCGTGGACCTTCGAGACCCAACTCATTTTCAATTTCCAATTCTGCCGCAGTTCGCTCGGAGAATTAATTGATCTGCGCCAACGATGCGGACGGCCCTCAGCGCTCATCGATGCCATTGCCTTTGCAAACGATTTAATCGGAAACACCGCCGCGACTTCGCTCGATTTTGGCGGCACCGCGATCGGACCCCACCTGGACTCGGCGCAAAAACAATTTCTCGGGGTCACGCACGGCGAAGGGCGACTGACCTTACACGTGCCGATCCGACGCATGGAAAGCGAAGCCATCGTCCATCGGCTCAGTGCCGGCGCAGAAATTTCCGTCTATGCCGATTTTCGCGCGACCAGCCATGCGACCGGTGAAGCACGATGGAGCGCACGTCTCGAATTGCCGGTCGGGCAGCGCGATGCCTCCCTCCCCTTTATCGCCGGCGGAAATAGCGAACCCATCGACCTGATCGTCACCATACCCGCTGCATTCCAAAACCAGATTGCCGCTGGATTTCGCAACGCCCGCATCACTGACACCGGGGCCGACACCGGACCTGCCCCCTATTTACGCGTGGGAAAACCAGCCGATGAATCCATAGACGCACCGCCTCAATTTATCGGAGGTTCATGGAGTCCGGATAAAGTCACCCTCCGAGGGGGCCGCGTCACTCCCGCCGGCGCGGAACTTCGGGCCGGCGGCGAACTTTGGCTTTATTCGCGCGGCGGTCTGACGGAACTTTCCGGATCAATTTCTCGATCCCCCGATTCATCTGGCGCGGCGCCGGCGGTCGCGAGAATCGTCTGGTATAAATCAGGCCGACTGCAGGTCCTGCAGCAGGAGGGTTTGTCTGATCCGACGGGCAAGATTTATTTCCGCGCGTGGTCGGCCGAGCCCGAAGGCTGGTTGGGAATTTTGACCGACCCCATCACCGGTGGCGCGCCCGTTACGGTAGAAATACTCAAGGCCGAACCGGCACCGCGGTGAATCCCCGAAGCTAGATCCGAAACAGCTCAGCGCAGTTTTAACAAAACGAATCGGCAGGGTCGCTGACCCGATAGCAGCCAGACCGAACCATGCCCGGAGTCTCATACCAATCGCGCATAAAATCAAATTCCGCAGTTGGTTAAGCGCTAATTTTCGCTAATCGGCGCTAATGTAAGCAATACTCGGATTTCGTGCAGCAATTCTTTGTTCACCGATCAGGTAAACCGTTTTTGGATTCAGTTCCCTTTGAATTTATTGATTAGCGTCCATGAGCGTAGATTAGCGGTTTCCCATCTGAGTTTTATCGGATAAAGCCACTCCTACTGCTCTGACAAACCATGAGGCACTACGCGAAAGTCGGCGCGACTCACTCAGGCGATATCAGGCCTCACACGCCCGGGAGATCCGCGGGCTGGCCGTCGTGCACCCAGAAGCGCGCAACCACGAGGTGGTCGTGCTTCAAATCGTAGCCCCACTCGGTATCTTTGATCTCGATCTTGAGAATCTTTGGCGTGGTCACGGCCTGAGTCTTGCACGCTTCCTGCCATTCCCGAATGGCCTCGGCGCGGGCGGTGCTAAAGGCTTTTTCCACCGATTGAAATTTGCCGCGCTGCTGCACGTTCTGCGTGCAGGTGCCGTCCTGCGCGCGTTGCAGGCCAAAACGGAGAACGGAATATCCAGTGGTCATGGTGAATTGAGCAGGTGCAGCATTCCCTCAGCGGAAATCATGCCAAGGACCGACCGGCCACGGTGCAATCAGTTTTCCCGATTCGCATCATTTTTTCTCCGGCAGCGCCGCCGCGATCGCGTCACCCAACTCACTCACCTGGTCCCGGATCAAACCGACCAGCGCCCCGTAATCCTTTGCGTCCCAGGTTCGCGGACTCGCGGTAAATCCCCCGCGTTTCGGCCCGGCATTTTCTCCCGGAGCCAGAATGGAATAGGTCGCGCTGAAATGCACCGCGTTGCCTTGGAAGCGCACCAACTCACACCGCTGCACTTGCACCGTGACGACACCATTGCCCCCCGCCGAACTCAGGCGCGTCCGCAGCAATTGCGTGATGGCATCCGCGAGCGGCTCCGCCCAACGCACCTCTGGTAAATACACCACTTCGTTTTCCGCCACGCGCACCGCCATCTCACGACTGCGCAAGTATCCAGCCACTTGTACGGGCCGCACGGTCGTTCCATCGGGCGTGACTTGGACCGTCCCGGGGCTACTCAGCGTAAAATAACGCACGATATCCGTTTGCGGCGCGGGCAGGATATTACACCCGACCAAGCCCAACAACACACTCCCGGCAACGAGGCGAAAAATTAACTTCATGGCGTTCCAGTTTTATTTTTGCCCACGAGGAGCGAGTTGGGATTGCGATCAATATCATCCGCGAGGCGCTCCAACGCGGCCGCCGCATCGGCCAGTTGCCGCAACGTTTGCGTCAGCTCATCGCCGACATTCCCCTGCGATGAGACAAACCGCTGCGTGGTGGCCGCCGTGGCCTCAAGTGATTTCAAAGCCGCTTGAGCGCCCTCCAAGGTTTTCTTTAATTCGTCGCTCACGGGCCCCACATTACCATCCAATTTAGCCAACAAGACGCGCAGCTCGGTCAGGGTAACGTTGAGGTTGACGAAGGCGCCCTTGGCGTCGGGCGAGTTGACAAAATCAGTGACGGAATCGGCGGCGCGCCCAATTTTTGCACCCAAAGCCTTCACGTCGAGATCACTGATTTTCTGATTGGTCCCGGCCAGAAGGGTTTTCAATTCCTTCGAAAGATCGGCGAAATCAACCTTCTTAAGATTAGCGACAATTTCAACGACGCTCTGCTGCGCTTCGGAAATGGGCGACTGAATGGCGGGGACCACCGGATAGGCCTCTGCCATAAAAACCGTGGTCGCCGGATAGACCCGGGGATCCTCAAATTTAAGGTCGACAAACAGGAGCCCCGTGATGCCCCCGAAACTCAAGCGGGCACGCAAGCCGCGATCGATCAGGCCTTGCAACTGGGCGGGAACCGTCAGGTCGATCTGCTTGCCGGAGACGTCAGTGAGGACGTTTCGGTCGATCTCACAGATCACTTGAACCAGTGCTTCCTTGCTGGACTGATCGTAGCGCACATTGATCGCGGCCACGCGGCCAATGCGCACCCCGGTCATCTTCACGGCCGCACCAGGATCGAGTCCGCTCACGGATTCATTAAAATAAATCAGAAACCGCGAGGGCTTCGTAAACACATTCGTGCCCCCGAAAGACAGGAATGCGATCACCCCCAGCAGCAGAGCGCCGAGCACAAACATTCCAACCACGGCTGAACTTAGTTTTGTTTTCACTTGGTGTCTTGGGCTGACTGTCGATGAACTGTTTCCTCACGTCTATTCAAAAACTCACGCACTCGGATATCTTTACTGTGATCGCGCAACTCCTTCGGGTCACCCTCGGCAATGATCCCCTTCACCTCGCGGTCGAGCATGACGACCCGATCAGCGATGTCAAAGATGCTGGCCAGTTCGTGCGACACGATGACGATCGTCGTACCGAGCGTGTCACGGATCTCCTGGACCAATTCGTCGAGCTTGAGCGACGTGATGGGATCCAGTCCGGCGCCGGGTTCGTCAAAAAAAACAATCCCGGGATCGAGGGCCAGAGCGCGCGCCAGGCCGGCCCGCTTTCTCATGCCCCCGCTGATTTCCGACGGGTAGTAGTCCTCGTAACCGGCCAGCCCCACCTGGGCGAGCTTGAGCGCGACGATTTGGCCCCGTTCGCTGCGGTCCAGTTCCGTCAACAACTCCAGCGGCAGACCCACATTTTCCCCCAGCGTCATGGAGCTCCAAAGCGCACCGCTTTGATAAAGCACACCAAACGTGCGCAGCAATTCCTGACGTTCGCCGGCAGTCGCCCGGGTGAAATCGCGCCCGAAATACTTCACACTCCCTTTCATCGGGTGCTTCAATCCGATCATATGGCGGAGCAGCGTGCTTTTGCCGCAACCACTGCCACCGATGATAAAGAAAATCTCCGCCCGCTTCACGGCAAAGGAGATATTCTCCAATACCGTGCGGTCGCCGTAGCTGCACTTCACTTGGTCAAGCTCGATGGCCAATGGGCTGTTTGTAGTGGAGGCGGGAGAATTCATACGCGCGGGCTCACCAGCCAAGAATGTTAAACATCACGGCGAAGATCGAATCCGCCACGATGATCAATAAGATACCCGTCACCACGGCCGCCGTCGCCGCCTGCCCCACGCCCGCCGCGCTCCGGTCCGCCTGCAGCCCGCGCAAGCAGCCCGCGATACCAATCAGCAAACCGAAGCAGGCCGCTTTGATCAAGCCGGTGTTGATGTCCGAAAGATCGACGATGGTCTGCGTCTCGGACCAGTAAAGATTCGGCGGAATATTCAACGGCCGCGCCGCGCCGATCGCCATGCCTCCGAGCAAACCGAGGCAATCCGAGTACAGCGCCAAAAACGGCATCATGACAAACAGCGCCACAATCCGCGGCATCACCAAAAAATCGATGGGCGAAACCCCGAGAGTGGAAAGCGCATCGATTTCCTCGTTCGCCTTCATGTTGCCCAACGTCGCCGCGTACGCCGCGCCCGTGCGCCCGGCGAGCACGATCGCGGCCATCATCGGCCCCATTTCCCGAATCACGGCGAGGCCCACCATATCAGCGATCCAAATGTCCCCACCGTATTGGCGCACCACGATCGACCCCGTGTACGCGAGCGTGACGCCCACCAGAAAACTAATCAGGCCCACGATCGGCAGAGCCATCGCGCCGCATTGCTGCATCTCCGCGAAACAATCACGCCAGCGAAACTGGGATTGCCCGCGAAAAAAACGACCCGCACTGAAAACGCATTCGCCCACCAGTTGAGCAAGCTCCTTGGTTTCACCCCAAAGCTTATACGTGGCCGTACCCAACGCCGTAAACAGATCCGGCAATCCCGCCGGCTTAACCGTCGGATCGGGCTTTTTCCCCAACAGATCCGCCAACTTCATCGCCGAGTCAGGCAGGCCTTCAAACGTGATTTTGGCCCCATGCGCTTCGCTCCAAACCCGCGCCGCCCGCAGGTAAAGAGCGAGCGAACTGTCCCAAGCCCCGAGTTGATCGGCCCGCAATACCACTTGGCGCGATTGGGGATTTCTCGCCGCATTTTCCCACGTCGGATGGCGGTTGGTGATGCGCCAATTGCCGCCCAGTCTCACGACAAGTATTTCGCCCTCCAATGCGGCGTCAGCTCGGGCTTGCGACAAAGATTCGCTCATCACGGCCAATCTCACTGCTTCCCGGAATATTCACCAGATATTTTTTCGGAAAATGGCCGGATGCCGCCTACCGAACTGTTTTTCTTTCTCGCGACGTCCCGCCAACCCGCAAGGCTGTTTTCTTCCATGCGCTACCGCACCGTCCTCTTCGATCTCGATGGCACACTCGTCGATCACTTCGCCGCCATTCATCGCAGCCACGCTCACACCATGATCCAACTGGGCCTGCCCGCTCCCACCTTGGCCCAGGTGAGATCAGCGGTCGGCGGCGGCATCGAACTCGCCATCAGTCGTCTGGCCGGACCGGAAAATGTCGCGGCCGCGCTCGCCATTTACCGACCCTATTGGGACGCCACGATGTTGGACGATGTCGAGCTCCTGCCCGGCGCGCGTGAACTGCTCACCGCACTCAAGCAAGCCGGCGTCCAGTCCGCCGTCTTCACCAATAAACACGCTCCCTCGTCGCGCCGTGTGTGCGCCCATCTCGGCCTTGCCAGCCTCCTCGACGGAAACTTCGGCGCGACCGACACCCCCTGGCTTAAGCCCCAGCGCGAATTCTCCGATCACGTTTTAGCCACCTTGCACGCCGATCCCAGTACGACCGCGATGGTCGGCGATTCGCCCTTCGACTTGGCGGCCGCACAGAATGCTAGCATGGATTTTTACGGCGTGACGACCGGTACGCATGACGACACCGAATTGCGGAGCGCCGGCGCACTTCAGATTTACCCCAATCTCGCCGCGCTCACGCCACTCCTCCTCGCTTAGCCGTATGCCGTGAGGGTGCATTGTGCCGACTGTATTTGAGTTCGTGCCCTGAGCTTTCAATTCCAGACCCACCATTGAATTTTCCGGCAAACAGGATCAGCCCCGCTAGGTAATTTTCCCCACTAAATCCCGATTGCCCTCTTCCCACGACAAACAAATGTTGGCGTCCCGACGCAGTGTCAGCACCCCTATTTTTCAGTCAACTAAACCCCCGCTACCACCCGTGAAAAAAGCCTCCGTCATTCTCCTCTGCCTTGCCCTAATTACGCCTCTCTGGGCGTCTGATCCCGTCAAGGTCGAGCTCGCCCGCAAGGTGATCAAAGCCACCCAATTCGATAAAGTCTTCGACCAAATGGGAGCCCAGATGCAACAAATGGCCGCGCAATCACTGAATCTTTCCGATCCCAATCAAACCCCTGCCCAAAAAGAAGCGGCGATGAAATTCATGGGCGAAGTCACCACGCTTTCCATGAGCTCCGCGAAAGCCCTGATGGAGGACGTCGACCTGATTTATGCCGACGTCTATTCGGAGGCCGAACTCAAAGCGATGCTGGCGTTTTTTGAGTCCCCCGAGGGAAAATCGATGCAAGAGAAGCAGCCCCAAATCATGCAACACCTGATGCCCCTCATCCAAAACATGCAGAAGGAGCTCATGCCGAAAATCAAAGCGCTCGTTGACAAGGCCAAGGCGGACGCCGAAGCCGCCAAGGCCGCAGCAGCCGCACCAACGGCCCCCTCAGCGCCAGCAATCAAGCTCAACTCCAACTGATGATCTGATACCACTGGCTATTAAAAGTTAGACTTTAGGTAGGGGCCGTTGCCCTCAACGGCCCTCGGGGTGCACAGGGCGATTGAGGGCAATCGCCCCTCCCACTCCATTGTTCAGCAAAAGTCTAAATTTTAAGAGCCGTCGGTATGACGTCATCCCGCTTCGAATCATTTTCAATTCACGCCCGCCTTGCACCCGCAAGGCGGGCTTTTTTGCGGCCAGAAAACACATCCAAGAGATTACCGGCGGGAGCGAGCTTGCTCGCGACACCGCCCACCCTGACTCGCGAGCCGGTTCGGCTCCCGCCTCAATTTCCGAAAGCCGCCCGCTTACCGTACCCAGCACGTCAACCCGAGCGCCACCGCACCGGGC
>JANYFP010000077.1 GCA_025362555.1 Verrucomicrobiota bacterium | reverse complement strand
CCGACTCAAGAGCTTCCGTCGCATCTTCACCCGCTACGACAAACTCGATGCGCTTTTCCGTTCCTTCGTCACCTTCGCTCTCATCTGGTTAGCTCTTGCGTAGTGTTAACAGGCCCTAGTGCACCGGCAACTGCGCCTGCTGGATGAGCCACGCCAGACGGTAACCGCCGCGGAGGAGCTCTTCGGAAATTTTTTCGCCGGCCCAGGCCATGTAATCTTCGCCGGAGCGGACGCCACTCACGGCGATCGGACGATGTTTGGGATTATCCACGTTCGCCGGATACGCGGAAAAAATCAGGCGCGCGCGCGCTTCCTTGGCCAATGGCAATATCTCCGTTGCCCACGCTCGGACCACACCATCAATCCCGGCACTCGACGCTGGCAACACCCCTTTGACCGACCCGTTCGCCATGGCGGCCAAAATCACTCCGGACCGAGAACTGTTCGAGGCCAAATGAAATTGCGCGCGCCACATCGACATCGCTTCGTCCACGGTGTCGTCATCCCACACCGAGTGCAGATTTTCCTGATTGGCACCGGGAATCTTCGATGGCCCAGCCGGATGACCGTTGCCAAACCCCGGCACGCGCACCGCCACTAAATTCCCGCCGCGATCAGGCTTGGCGTTTGGCACTTTTGCCGGGTCAACAAATACCACTTTCGTCCCATCCAGCGTAAAATATTCCGCCCCGACATGCAGCGGCTGATGCAAATCTCCGACCAAGTGGGACAGTAAAATGACCGCTATCGCCGGAGTAATTTTTCGATTCAGCGGATCGGGCGCCGCGTCGCCATGCAACACATGGAAGCAGTAGGCGATCGTGTTGACCAAGTCGACGTCCGCTTTCGTCCCGATCGCGCCGTCCTCATATTTCATCGGGGTGCCGTCCGCGACTGAGACGTCGTCGAAGTGCACCACGTGATGCCGCTCCTGACCATCCACCTTAACAAGGTTCGCGCGGAAATATTCCCAAAGTTGCTGGCGGATTTTTGACGGCAAAAAATTCGCGACCAGCCGGCCCTTCTCATCGGTGAGTTTCGTCACTTTTTTCAGTGCTTTCTGCTCATCCGGTAAATCATCCCAACTCCGAATGGCGTCCGGCACCGGCGCGAGTTGTTCGAGGGTCAGATTTCCGATGATTTTCTTGAGCTGAGCGAGCGCCGCCGGCGATTGCTTCATTTGATTATCGGCAATCGAGCCAACCAATTCGTGCCCGGGTTTGCCAAAGCCGAATACCCGCGACGGAAAGAGCAAAAAAAAGCTGCTACTGGCAACGAGGCTGACCCGGATAAGCACGCGAAAGTTCATGCAAGCAGAATGGGATGGAGTCCCATTAAATGCCAAGCGCAGGAATACCCTACTTCTGCGGCCGCAGACGCAAAAATACGACGTTCGATCCTCCCGGGACCTTTGTGTCTCTGTGCGTTATAGTGAAAAATCCGAATCCGATGAATTGCCCAGCACGGTTCACCAACGCGGTTGAATGCGCCATCGAAACCCAGCGGGTTGAGCTCAACCCGCTCCACCGCAAAAGAACGCACCACTCCCCCCACCTGCCATATTTCGGAAACGAAATCTTTTCTAACTCCAAAATTCTGCGTACGGTGCCGCCATTGAGTACCCCGAGCACTAACGACGAGAACACCACCATCCAGCTCTTGCAGCAGGCCGAGGCGCGGCGGGCTGCCGTCGAGGAAATGGTTCGATTGCAAATCGCCAAATCCGATCTGGAGGGCAAGCAAGCGGCCATTATCGTCGCCGATGATTCGGCCCCCTTGCGCGACGCGATCGGGATGACGCTGCGAGCGCTCGGCTATCACGACATCACCATGGTTGCCAACGGACAGATGGCGCTCGATATGATCTATAAGCGGGAATACGACCTCCTTATTCTCGATATCGAGATGCCCCGCCTCAACGGCTACGAGGTACTGGCGATTTTGAAAAAAGACGAGGTCCGGCGTCACATGCCGGTCATTGTCGCCTCGGGGTTTGATCAGCTGGAATCCGTCGTCCGCTGCATCGAGCTCGGGGCCGAGGACTTCCTGCCCAAGCCGATTAATTCCGTGCTGCTCGGCGCCCGCATCGCCTCATCGATCGACCGCAAGCGCCTGCGAGATCTGGAACGACTCCGACTTATCGAACTGCAGCAGGAAAAAGAATTGCTCGAAATCGAGCGCGAGAAATCCGAGCGGCTCTTATTGAACATTCTTCCTGTGGCCATCGCCGAACGACTCAAACATGGCGAGCGCACCATCGCGGAACGCTACGCCAGTGTCACCGTACTCTTCGCCGATTTGGTGAACTTCGTGAATCTTTCCAACACGATGGGCCCAGAGGAATTGGTCTCGTTGCTCAACGATTTATTCTCCCGCTTTGATCGCATTGCGGACGTCCATGGTTTGGAAAAAATCAAGACGATCGGTGACTGTTATCTCGTCGTCGGCGGGTTGCCCGATCCTCGGCCCAACCACGCGGAAGCCGTGGCCGAGATGGCCCTGGAAATGCTCGTGGCCCTGGAAGAACTCAACCGGGAACGCGGCACCGCCCTCGCTCTGCGCATTGGCATGAATTCCGGTCCGGTGGTGGCGGGAGTTATTGGGAAGAAGAAATTCACCTACGATCTTTGGGGCGCCACCGTCAACCTCGCCAACCGCATGCAATCGTCCGGTCTGCCGAACCGCATCCACCTCACTGCGGCCACGGGTGATTTATTACGCGACAAATTCCACATCTCCGACCGTGGCACCGTGGAATGCAAAGGCATCGGCCAAGTACGCACGTGCCTGCTCGAAGGTGAAATCTCCCTCTTCGAACGAGTCACCGGCCAGCACGCCGAAGTGAAATCAGAACCGGGG
>JANYFP010000075.1 GCA_025362555.1 Verrucomicrobiota bacterium | reverse complement strand
GAAGTTGCAGACGTATTGGTCGGCGAGGAGCTTCTTGAGGTCGTGGAGCTCCTCCGGCTGGTAGCCGGACTTGGTGCCCTCGAGGTCGATCTTCTCGCAGATCTGCCAGAAGATCTGCTCGGCGGCGGCGCGGTTTTCGAGATCGAGATAACCAAGATTGAAGAGTGAGAAGGACTCTTCTTTCTTTTGGAGCGCGTCGTGGAAGCGTTCGAGGCGGCCGAGCTTGGCTTTGTTTTTGAGGAGAATCGCCAGGTCATCGACGATTTTGTGGCGCGACTTGGGCTCGTGCTGTTTGCCGAGTGACTCGTGCTTGTTAATGCGTTCGAAAACCTCGACCACGAGCATGGAGTGGGGGGCGGCGACCGCGCGGCCGGACTCGGTGACGATGTCGGGAACTTTAACGCCCGAGGCGGTGCAAATTTCGCGGATATTGAACACGACGTCGCGGGCGTATTCGCCGAGCGTGTAATTCATGGACGACTCGAAGTTCGTACGGGAGCCGTCGTAATCGACGCCGAGACCGCCGCCGACATCGAGGTAACCCATCGGGAAACCCATTTTGGCGAGTTGGCAGTAGAAGCGCGCGGCTTCGGTGACGGCGGCTTTGACCGTGATGATATTCGGGACCTGCGAGCCGATGTGGAAATGGACGAGCTTGAGGCACGCCTGCATTTTGGCGGCGCGGAGCTTTTCGACGGCGAAGAGGATTTCGGCGGTGTTGAGGCCGAACTTCGCGTTGTCGCCGGAGGAGAGGGCCCATTTGCCTTCACCGCGGGTTTGGAGTTTCACGCGGAAGCCGATCATGGGCTTTACGCCCGTTTCCTTGGAAATCTCGATGATGCTGTCGACCTCCGAGAGCTGTTCGATGACGATGATGATCTTCTTGCCCAGTTTGCGACCGAGCAGCGCGAGCCGCATGTAGTCGTTGTCTTTATAACCGTTGCAGATGATGAGGCGTTGGGCGCCTTCGTGCATCGCGAGGGCGATCATGAGCTCGGGTTTCGAGCCGGCTTCGAGGCCGTAGTTGAAATCTTTGCCGGCGGAGACGATCTCGTCGACGACTTCGCGAAGTTGATTTACCTTAATGGGGAATACCCCGCGATACTCGCCCTTATAACCTTCTTCTTTGATCGCCTTGTGGAAAGCTTGGTTGAGCTGGGTGACACGATAGCGGAGCGTATCTTGCAAGCGGATCACCATCGGGGCCTTGAGGCCCATGCTGGTCGCTTCATCGATGACGTCCATGAGGCGGATCGTGCGACCGTCGGAGAGGGGTTCGACCTGGACGAATCCCTCGGGATCGACGGAGAAATGATTAGCGCCCCAGCGCTTGAAACCATAGTGTTCTTCGGACTGTGCGGCGGACCAATTGGATGCGGATTTCGGTTTCAATTTAGCGATGTTGTAACGGGCAGGGGTTAGGCTTGCTTTTTAGAATGTGGCTGGGCTTATTCGCCCTTTTCAAATTTTTCAAAACACCCGAAGAAGCAATGACTAAGTTACACGTTCTCCTCGCTCAAGCTCCTGCCGCTGCCCCATCCGGTGCCTCCGGTCTCCTGCAATTGGCCCCGATGGTCCTTTTGTTTGCCGCGATGTACTTCCTTTTGATCGCTCCCCAGCGCAAAAAACAGAAGGCGCACGAGAAGATGCTGACCGAGTTGAAAGCGGGTGACGAAGTCGTCACGGCCGGTGGCATTTACGGTACAATCACGAGTGTCAAGGACGACCGTTTTATCGTCCGGATCGGCGACAATAACGCCAAGATCGAAGTCGGCAAGGGCTTCATCAGCACCGTCGTCAAGAAAGTCGACGCGGTCTGATTAGGCGTCGGTTTTTCCTCGCGCGCTGCACCCCATCGCGTCACCTGAATTTAACAACCAATACCCATGTTTCGTCGTAATCTCTGGAAAATCAGCCTGTCCGCGGCCCTCGTGCTGTGGGCTGTGTTCACCCTCAAGCCATGGAAGTTTCAACCCTTCGGCTTCACCACGCCGTGGGCGGACCAACCGTTCGGCGAATATATTCAGACTGAGGTGTCCGCCAAGCCGTCGGACTTTACCAATTTGATGGGTAAAGTGAGCGAGCGCGTCAAATCCGGCCGCGCGCCCAGCGTTTATATGGCGCTCAAGCAAATCGGCGCCGAAGAGAAGATCGATCTCTCTCAGTATTTCCCACAGATCACTCTTGAGGCCACCCTCAAGAATGTCGAAAAGCGCAATAACATCCTTCTCGATGAACTGCTGCGTCGTTCCAAGGGGCACTTGCAGCTCGGCCTCGATCTTCGTGGCGGCGTGGCCTTCACGCTCGAAGTCGATGAAGCTGCGTTGGCGAAGTTCAGCAAGGAAGCTCGCAGCGAGAAGCTCACCAAGGCCATCGAGATTATTGGCAACCGCATCAACGGCCTCGGCGTAACCGAGCCCATTATCCGACCGGTCGGTGAAAACCGCATCGACGTGCAGTTGCCCGGCGTTTCCACGAAGGAGAATCCGGAAATCGAAAAGACCGTGCAGAAGCCGGCCCGCCTCGATTTCAAGTTGGTTCACGCCACAGTGACGCCTCCCCAGGAAGCGCCTCCCGGCTACGATTTGATGGTGCTCGATCAGGAATCCGGCAAGACCGGTGCCAGCTACAGCGAGGAACTTTATATCAAGCACATCCCGGAAATGACGGGTGACGGCGTTGCCGATGCTTATCCGACGATGGATGAATTCGGCCGCTTCCGCATCATTTTGAAGTTCACGAAAGAGGGCCGCACGAAATTTGCGCAGGTCACGAAGACCATTGCTGACGACGGTCAGCGCACCGGCCGCCGCGCCCGCCTGGCGATTGTGCTCGATAACAAATTGTACTCCGCGCCCGGCGTGGAGAAGGAGATCGACAGCGACTCCGCCGAAATTTCCGGTTCGTTCTCGCAGCGTGAGGCGATCGATCTCGCGAACGTGTTGAACAACCCGCTCGATTTACCGCTCCAAATTAAGGAAAAGCATGAAGTCGAAGCTTCGCTCGGCGCCGACGCCATCGCTAGCGGTGTCAAAGCCACTCTGATCGGCACCGTCGCGGTCGCCGCATTCATGATCACCTTCTACGCCACCGGCGGCATCGTGGCGGTATTATCGCTCGCGGTTAATATCATTATCATCCTCGGCGTCATGGCCAGCATCGGTGCCACGATGACGTTGCCCGGTCTCGCGGGTATCGTGCTCACCATCGGTATGGCGGTCGACGCGAACATCCTGATTTTCGAGCGTATGCGCGAAGAGCTCGCACTCGGCAAATCGCTCTCCAGCGCCAATCAGGGCGGCTACGAAAAAGCGCTCACGACCATTCTCGATGCGCACTTTGTGCAATTGATCATCTGCGGTGTCATGATCTGGCTCGGCAGTGGTCCAATCAAGGGCTTCGGTTTCACGCTTTTGATCGGCGTGCTCTCCACGTTGTTCTCCGTTTTGATCACGGCTCACTTCGTGATGGAAATGCTGATTGAAGCCAACTGGGTGAAGAAAATTACGATGCGCCGCATGTTGGGCGATCTCAACGTGGACTTCGTCAAGTACGGCAAGCCCGCCATGATCGGTTCAGTGGCCTTGGTCATCATCAGCATGGGCTACGTGGTTTTCCAGGGCGATCGCATCTACGGCATCGATTTTGCCGGCGGCGACCA
>JANYFP010000565.1 GCA_025362555.1 Verrucomicrobiota bacterium | reverse complement strand
AACGAGCTCGGTCTGGAGATCGAGTTCCTTCTTGAAGCCGACGAGCGGGATCATGATTTCTGGCTTGGCCTTGAAACCATCTTTGGTGGCGTCAGCGGCGGCCTCGAGCACGGCGCGGGCCTGCATCGCGGTGATTTCCGGGAACTTGATGCCGAGGCGGCAGCCGCGGAAACCAAGCATCGGGTTGAACTCGTGGAGCTCGTGCACGCGGTGCATGATTTTCTCGACTGGAATGTTGAGTTTCCGGGCGAGATCCATCTGCGACTCTTTCGAGTTCGGGAGGAACTCGTGCAGTGGCGGATCGAGGAAGCGGATCGTCGCTGGGAAGCCTTTCAGCGCCTTGAAGATTCCGTAGAAGTCGTCCCGTTGATAGGGGAGGAGTTTCGCGAGGGCGGCTTCGCGTTCCGTCAGATTGCTGGCGAGGATCATCTCGCGCATGGCGTCGATGCGGTCGCCTTCGAAGAACATGTGTTCCGTGCGGGTGAGACCGATGCCAACGGCGCCGAACGCGATCGCTTGCGCGGCCTGTTCAGGCGTATCGGCGTTCGTGCGGACCGAGAGCTTGGTGGCTTGCGCGCACCATTTCATGAGCTGGACGTAGCTCTTGAATTTCTCCGTGGCCTGCGCGGCTTTGTCGCCGTTGATGAGGCCTGCGACGATTTCTGACGGGGCCGTTTTGATCTGGCCGGCGTAAACCGTGCCGATGGTGCCGTCGATCGAGAGGAAGTCGCCTTCGGCGTACGTGTGGCCGTCAACCGTGAGGGTGCGGTTGTCGTAGTTGACCTGCAGAGCGGCGGCGCCGCAGACGCAGACTTTGCCCATTTGGCGGGCAACGAGAGCGGCGTGGGACGAGACACCACCGCGGGCGGTGAGAATACCTTCGGCGGCGATCATGCCGCGCAAATCTTCGGGGGAAGTTTCGACGCGGACGAGGAGAACTTTCTCCCCCTTCTCGGCGGCGATGACCGCGCGATCGGCGTTGAAATAGATCTGGCCGGCAGCGGCGCCGGGGCCGGCCGGAAGACCGTTGGCGATGACCTTGGCTTTCGCGGCTTCGGCGAGATCGAAGATCGGGGCGAGGAGCTGTTCGAGTTGATCAGCTGGGTTGCGCATGACGGCGGTTTCCCAGTTGATGAGCTTCTCTTTCACCATATCGATGGAGAACTTGAGCGCGGCGGCGGCGGTACGCTTGCCGTTGCGCGTTTGGAGCATGAACAATTTTCCTTCCTGAATCGTGAATTCGATGTCTTGCACGTCCTTAAAATGCTTCTCAAGGGTGGCGCGAACTTTCATGAGTTCGGCATACGACTTGGGCATCTGGTCCTTCAATTTGAGGACGGGCTCTGGGGTGCGCACGCCGGCGACGACGTCTTCGCCCTGGGCGTTGATGAGGAATTCGCCGTAGAATTCGTTGGCCCCGTTGGCTGGGTTGCGGGTGAACGCCACGCCGGAGCCGGAGGTTTCGCCCGTGTTACCATAGACCATGGCCTGCACGTTGACGGCGGTGCCCCACTCGGAGGGAATGCCGTACTTGGCGCGATAAACCTTGGCGCGGTCATTCATCCAACTGCCGAATACGGCACCGGCGGCGCCGCGGAGTTGGTCCCAAGGATTATTCGGGAAGGATTTTCCGGTGCGCTCTTTGACGAGGGCCTTGAAGCGCTTGACGAGTTCCTGCTGGTCGGCGGCGGTCAGTTCGCTGTCGATGATGTCGCGGTGGTAGGTCTCGTGCTTGAAATTGTGGATGACGGACTCGAATGGATCGTGGTCTTCGCCTTCGCGCTTCTGCACGCCGATGACGACGTCGCAATACATTTGGATGAAGCGGCGGTAGCAGTCCCAGGCAAAGCGCTCGTTCTTCGTGGCGGCGGCGAGGGAGAGGACGGTGTCGTCGTTGAGGCCGAGGTTGAGGATCGTGTCCATCATGCCTGGCATCGAGTCACGGGCGCCCGAGCGAACGGCGACAAGGAGGGGGAAGCCCTTGGAGTCACCGAATTTGTAGCCCATGATTTTTTCCATGTTCTTCACGCCGGCTTCCATTTGAGCCTGGAGTGAGACCGGATACGTGCGCTTGTTGGCGTAGTAATAAGTGCAGACCTCGGTCGTGATCGTGAAACCGGGAGGCACGGGGAGGCCGATGCGGGTCATCTCGGCGAGGTTGGCACCTTTGCCACCGAGGAGATTCTTCATCGAGCCGTTGCCGTCGGCCTTGTTGGCGCCCCACGTATAAACGTATTTTAGGGCCTTGGCGGCGGGTTTCTTCGAGGCCGCCGTTTTGGCGACCGGCGCCTTGCGGGCGGATTTCTTGGCAGGTGATTTCTTGGCCATAGGAGTTAGAATAAAGTGAACCTGAGTGACAGTGAGAACAGTTATCGCATAATAGGTGCCGCGGGGTGTCAACGGCGGACACAGTTTCCCGGCTATTTTCAGGTGGGGTAGTAGCAGATTGCACCTGCCCGTAAGACGGAGATTGCGGGCGGGGGGGAAAGTTGTTTCTAGGACGGGGCTTGAGCGAACAACACCCAGTTAATGAATATGATGAAAACGGTCAGCTGATTACGGCGGAAGCCGTTCCAGCGGGCAAAAAGGCCATGGGGTTCCTTGATCACCTGGAGGACCTGCGGTGGACGCTGATCAAATGTGCGGCCGTGTTTGCTGTTTTTGTGACCGCGATCGCCTATTTTGTGGACGACTTCGCGGGTGTGTTGAGCATGCCGTTGGAAAAGGTGCGGGCGGACTTTCCGAAGATGAACACGGAGTTGATCACGAACAGCCCGATGGGGGTTTTCAGTGTGATCATCGATATCTGTTTGATTGGTGGCCTGGTCCTGTCGCTGCCGTTTTTCCTCTTTTTTATCGGCCAATTTATTGCGCCGGCGCTGACGAAGCGGGAGTTGAAAGTGTTGCTGCCGACCTGTGCCTCGGCGCTGTTGCTTTTTCTCGGCGGTTCGACCTTCGGCTACTTCATTCTGACGCCGAGCACCATTCGGGTGTCATACGAATTAAACCAGTTGTTGCATTACACCGTGATGTGGACGGCGGATCGCTATTACAGTTTACTGATGTGGTTGGTGCTGGGCATGGGGGCGGCGTTTGAATTCCCGCTCTTGATTGTGCTCGCCGTTTACATGGGCCTGATCGAAGTCGCGACGCTGCGCAAATATCGCCGGCACGCCATCGTGGTCATCTTCATTATTGCCGCAGTGGTCACACCCACGCCCGATCCATTCAATCAGACGCTGTTCGCCCTGCCGCTGATTGTGCTCTATGAGATTGCGATCTTCGTGGGTGCGCAATTGAAGCGTCGTCGGAAGGACGAGATTATTGAAACCTAAATAGGCTTAATGAGTCGGATCAAGGCGGCTCCGTGGGGGCGGCCGCCCAACTGGGTTTCCTCCTGAAAAGACCAGTGCAATCTAGTCGCAGCGTTCGGCGGACCGGCCAGTCGTGCGCCGAGCGTTCGACGCTTTCCATGAGCAAATAGAGCTCATTGGGCGTGGAACGCACTGATTAAATAATGTCGCTTACGAATTCCGTCGCGATACCTGACTCCTAAGTATACTATTAGTTGACATCATGGCCGTGCGCCTAATGTCAACTAATAGTATACTTAGTGGTTTTTGCTTTGTGTATTTAAAAGGGGGATCGGATCGCAGTGGGCGGATTGGTGGACCGGGGGGATTGGCGGACCGGGGGGAGTGAGCGAGAGGGCCGCGAAAATGAGTGCGCGAGGAGAGACGGGCGGCGTGAGGGTCTTGGAGGGATTTTGTGATTCCACCGCGCTAGTTTTTTGTGCGGTCTTGCGTATTGAAGCGCCACCCTCGCCCGAATGCGGGCCCCCGTCCATTCGCCTTCACTAATCAGCGGACGGTGGGGCGCGCTGCAGTCATCGCCTTGGTCACTACGGCGGGGTTTTTTTCCAAGTGACGCGTCAGGGCTTCGATCGCCTGAAAAGTTTCAGGACTGATGTGGTGCTCCATGCCCTCGACATCATCATAAATGATTTTCTCGTCAGATACCCCAAGCACCCGGAGAAAATCGGTGAGTAATTGGTGGCGGTGGGCGATGCGCCGGGCGACTTCGAGGCCGGAACTGGTCAGGACCATGCCGCGGTATTTTTCGTATTTAATGAAGCCCTCGGCATCAAGGCGCTGCACCATCGCGGTCACACTGGCCTGGGAAATTTTCAGTCCCGCCGCGATGTCCACAACTCGGGCGTAGCCTTTGTCTGCGATCAACTGTTCGATTTTCTCCAGGTAGTCTTCGACGGCGACCGTGGTTGCCCGGCGGCGTGCGGAAGAGGGGAGTGCAGCCACGAGAGAGGGGGAGGAGGAGCCGGTCGAAACGTGCGCAGAACGCGCCCAAGCAGGCTTAGCTTACTTGCGGGAATCCCGCTGGAAGGTGTAAACCGTTTTCAACATCTGCAAGGCGAGCCAGAAGACGCCGCTCATGCAGGCTGACGCCAAGCCACCCCAAAGCATGATCATCGCAGGGTCGTTCGACGGCACATGGGAATTCACAAGCCAGTAGAAAATGCTGAACGCAATAGCGGTGAGCGCCAAATCGATGACGAGGATGAAGTAGGAAAAGGGCTTTTTCTCAGGCGTGGCCATACTTTGAAATGAAGGTGCTGCGGCGGGTTTGTCGAACAGAAATTTCGGGGGGATTTTTGGGCCGCGATAGTGACCTAGTCGGCCCAATTACGGCTGACCCAGGGAAAATATTTCTGTGAAATAGCAGATGCGGTAGCGGCAGGCCTCCGTGCCTGCCGGCTTCGGCGGGCGAGCAAATGGCCAATGTCGCATGCGTTCGATAGCGCTGGCTACCTGTTTAGGTAGTGCGCGCAGTCTTCCCAATCCCGCAGGCAGGGAGGCCTGTGACTACTCGTTCCACGGATTAATTCGCAGGCACCGCCAATGCACTTGTTCTTTGGGTCGATGTATTTTGCGTGCAAATGCTTGATTAACTTTTCCCAGCACTTGCGACCTCGAACAACGGCAGGATTTGCATGCCGGGGACGGTGACCAGACCTTTGTCCGTGATACGGATTTCAGGAATCACGGAAAGCGGAATCAGGTTAAAGCCCATGTAAGGCAAAGTGCACCCCGTGGCGCTCCACGCTTGTTTGAGCGCGGTCGATTCGGCGGCGACAATGGTGGCGCGCTGGTCCGAAAGCAGGCCCGCGACAGGGAGCGCGATCTTTGCGATTACTTTGCCATCGCGCACGACGCACACTCCGCCTCGCATCGCCTTGATGGTTTTCAACGCCAGTTGCATGTCCGCCTCGTTGGTGCCGGCGAGAATGATGTTGTGCGCATCGTGGCCCACGGAACTGCCGACGGCACCCTGACGTAAATTGAAATCTTTGAGGAGGCCGTGCGCGACTTTTCCGTTTTTGCCGTGGCGCTCGATGACGCTCACGAAACAAAGATTATGCTGAGCAAATAAGTCGGCCCAACTCGCGCCAGGTGCAGGATTCAACGCCACTTTTTCGTGAAACAGAATGATGCCCGGCAACGCGGTGCGAATCGTGTTGGCCGTGACCGGGGTGGTCGGCACAGCAGGCGTGAGTTTGAGTTTCGGCGCGATCTTTACCGTTTGGTAGGCGGCGCGCGGATAGCGATAGCGCTTGCTGAGCGCGCGATCGAGGAGGGGCGTGATCTTGTGATGCTCCACCACGAGTTCGCCGCCGTACCACGTGTTTTGCGGTTCGAGTTCGTCGTTTAACAAAACAATATCGGCCCGGCGCGCGGGGGCGAGGCCGCCGATTTCGCCGTCCATCGCGTAACGCGTCGCGGGATGCAGCGAGCCCATGCTCCACGCCGTCGTGGGTGTCAGGCCGTGCTTCACGGCTTCGCGGGTAACCCAATCCAGGCCGAAAAGGAAAAGATCGTCGGCGTCTCGGTCATCGGTGCAGACGCACACGCGCTTGGAGCTGGCGCCGAGTTCCGTGATGGCCTTGATCGCAAGGGGCAGCGAGTGCCACGGCGTGGTCGGCGGGCCGCCGCGCAGAAAAATCCACAGACCATTCTCCAGGAAATCCCCGGCAATTTCGCGATCGATTGATTCGTGGGTGTCGGTGATCCCGCTGGCGGCGCCGGCGGTGACAAATTCGCGGCCATAGATGTGACCGCTGACGGGGCGCCCACGTTTTAATGCGGCGGCGAGAATGGCATGACTGCGTTCATCGCCCATGGCGACCTGGACGAAATCCATTTTCTCGCCGAGCGCGACGGCCTCGGGCCACTGGTCGAATAGTCGGCCGATTTTCTTGGCGGTCAGATCTCCGCCAGCCGTCTCGAAGTGCGAAGATGTGGCGGGCACGGTGCTCGGCACGGTGAGGAAAATATTCAGCGGGGCCTGGCGCGAGTCGGCGAGCATCCACTCGATGCCGGCGGAGTCGCATACGTTACCGATCTCATGACTGTCGCAAAAAATCGTCGTGGTGCCGTTGAGCAGCGCGCCTTCGGCGTAGGCGCAGGCTGTCATCATTGAACTCTCGATATGGATGTGGGGATCGACGAGTCCCGGCGCGAGGATGCCGCCGGCCACGTCGTAGATTTCAGTTTTGCCGCCTTTCGTTTTTTGGAAAGTGCCGGCGGGTTTAACCGCGGCGATGCGGCCGGATTTGATCCAGATCTCGCGACCCGAGTGAATCAGTTCGGTATAAGTGGAAAGAATTCGCGCGCCGGTGATGACGAGATCGGGTGCGGTGCGACCCATCGCGACGGCAGCGAGAGTGCGAGTAACGGTGTGCAGCGGCGGGACGGAAAATCGAGTCAAGGCCATGGGATTGGGTAGCTGGTAAATTTAGTTGAACGTCTCGAGTGGAATGCCGAGCGACTGAGTCATGGAGCAAGCGCAGGCGACAAAAGACACTTCATTTGCGCCTCAATAGTTTTAGCTTTGGACCCTCATCGCACAACTCTCAACTGCATGGACTCGACGTAGCACCCGAGGTGCCAGCCGGCCATGGTTTTCAAGCGAAGGATTATGCCGTGTAGTCGGAGCGGGCCTTGCGTAGCGGCAGGCCTCCGTGCCTGCCGGTTTTTCCTGCGCAGAGCCGGAACCACAGGCGTGGAGGCACTGTGGCTACTCGATCGGTGGCTCAATTCGAAGACCCGGCCTAAAGCATTTTCGGAATCATTCTGGTCAGAACTTCCGGAGGACCTGAGGTCACGAGCACAGTGTCTTCCAAGCGAACGCCACCGAGATCAAGGTGTTGATCGACGAGCGGCCAATTGACACAGTCGTGGAATTTTTCGCGATTAGCCGGGTTGTTGAGGATGGCCGGGATGAAATACAATCCCGGTTCAACTGTTACAATATAGCGGGAGCGCAGGACTAAATCCATGCGGAGCGTCGCAAAAGCCGGGGACGTGTCCTTGGTGCGGCCGGGGTCCATCCCACTGGCGTCGCGGACACCGAGACCGACCATGTGACCGATTCCGTGAGGGAAAAAAAGCAAGTGGGCATCTTGCGCGACGAGGGAACCGGGGTCGCCGATCATCACCCCCATCGCCACGAGTCCCGCGACCAGATCGACGGCGGCGCCGTAGTGAATGGCCTTCCATTCGGTGCCGGGCAGGCAACGGGCGATCGCCCGCAGTTGCGTGCTTAATACGGTTTGGTACAAGTCGCGTTGAAAGGGCGTTGGGATGCCCGCGACGTAGGTGCGGGTGACATCGATCACGTAACGCTCAATCTCGGCCCCGGAATCGATCAGGATAAATTCACTGGGTTTGACGGCGCGTTGGGACGGTGAGGCATGAAAGATCGCGGCATTTGGGCCGCTGCCGACAATTGTATCGTAACCTGCTTTGTCCGCGCCCCGGCGAAAATACTCCGCTTCGATTTCAACTTGGATCCGACGTTCGGTGACTCCGGCTTTCAAGAGCGAGACAACCGTGGCGTAACCGGAAGCCGTTTTATAGGCGCAGTGCCGCATCAGGTCGATCTCGGCCGGGTCCTTCAGACGGCGGGCATGTTGAAAAGCATCCCGCGCTTCGGCGGTGCGGCGACGATCAGCGGCGAGTCCGGCCACGGGTGAGCCGAGCATAATGACGCGGCGGCCTTCGCGCGCGGCCAACCAGCTTTCAAACTCGTCGAGCAATGGCCCCGGTAATTGAGCGCGGCCCTCCCAGATACGTTCCTCTTCAGTGACTTTTGGCACGAAGGAAATCCAACCGTCCTCAGCTAAGCCGGCGGCGAGATCGTGGGGATCGAAAGCCAAAATCCCTCCCATCGCCTGCGTCAAGCCGGTGAGGTAATAGTATTCCTGGTGCGCGATAAAAGGGAGGTGCTGGTCACTGATCTCGGGCTTCGGCATGGCATGGCCGGCACCGACGAGAAGAATCTCGTCGGTCAGCATGAGGGTTTGCGCGATCCGGGCGCGGCGTTCGGCGTAGTCTAAGTCCACTCGAACGAAAAAAACACAAAAGAAGATGAAAAGAAAGCCTGTAGGCGCTGAGGGGAGTCAGATCGTGTGGGGCAACGGAAAGAGCGTTCGCAAGCGAGCTGGCTGACCTACCCTAATTCAAACTAAACGTCGGAAAGGTTCATTCCTCGGTAGGCCGCGTGCCTGCACGCGCTTCGGGGAGGACTTGCGAGCTGGAGCGCGGCGGTGCAATGGGAAGACGCGGAGCGCGAGCAAGCTCGCTGCCTACCTAATAAAACATAGCGGGTTCTTCCCGGGTAGGCAGCGTGCTGGCACGCGCTCGGGGAGGCGCGAGGGAGCCTGCGAATGAGAAGCGCGAAGACGCGCTCGGGGACGACGTGCGAGCTGGCACGCGGCGGCGGAACGGGAAGACGCGGAGCGCGGGCAACTTGCTGCTGACGACAGAGAATTCAGATTAATCCCAGCTCGCGGGCTTTCAACGCGGCTTGGGTGCGGTCCAGGGCGCCGAGTTTGCCGAGCACATTCGTCATGTGGTTTTTAACCGTACCTTCGGTGATGTTTAGTCGCGAGCCGATCTCTTTGTTGCTGCGTCCGTCCGCGAGTAATTTCAAGACCGCGAGTTCACGGTCAGTCAGCGGATCGGCGAGCTGAGTCGTCGGGCGTTTTGCTTCCTTCGCGCTCAGCCGGTTGAGTTCGCTCATCATCCGGGCGGCGACGGACGGCTCGAGCACCGACGTGCCTTTGGCGGCGGCGCGCACCGACTCGCAGAGTTTGTCCGCCGAGCACGCCTTGAGGAGGAAACCGAGCGCTCCTGCCCGCATCGCTTCGAAAATTTCCTGGTCTTCCTCGAAGGTGGTGAGCACCACGACGCGCGCGGTCGGGTTGGTCGCCACGATCTTGCGCGTGGCGTCGACGCCGCCCATCACCGGCATGCGCAGGTCCATGAGGATAACATCGGGACTGTGAACTTTAGCCAGGGCGACCGCGCGCTCGCCGTTTTCGGCCTCGGCGACGATTTCGAAATCATCCTGCAACGATAGCAACGTGCGCAATGCCTCGCGGAAAAGCGATTGATCATCGACCAGCAGGAGGCGGATTTTTTTCATCGATGGTTCGAAGTAGGGTCGGGCTGGAGGTCCCGTTCTGCTCTCCGCTTCTGAATCACGCTCATGCCGGCACCTCAACCGTGAGGGCGAATCCGCCGTTGAGGCGATTGGCGGTTTCGAGGCGACCGCCGAGGAGTTCGATGCGTTCGCGCAAACCGATCAGTCCATAACCGGAGTGGGTGGTGGAGTGAGAAGTGCCAATGCCGTTGTCCGTAAGTTCCAATCGGATGAATTGTGGAGTGCGAAAATCGAGGATCAGCAGCGCACTGGAGGCACGGGCATGTTTGCGAATGTTGGTGAGCCCTTCCTGCGCGGCGCGGAAGAGGGCGTGTTCGATCGCGGAGGAGAGCGGCCGCGGCGCGCCTTCGATGGCGAAAGTGGGCATCGGTTCGCCTTGGGCGATGAGTTCCTTGAGCGCATCCGGCAACGGTAGGCGTCCCGTATCGGCGTGGAGCGCGCCGACGGAACGGCGCACGTCGTCGAGTGCTTCCCCGGCGAGGCGGGCGGCTTTTTGTACGGTCTCGCGGGCCTTCTCCGGTTGGGCGGGCAGCAGGGCGGTCGCGGCATCGAGTTGGGTTTTTACGACGGTGAGGTAATGGCCGACGCCATCATGAATTTCGCGGGCGAGGCGGTTGCGTTCGCGGGTGGTGGCGAGATCGGCGGCCTGTGCGGCGTAGGCTTGCAATTGCAGATTGGCGGCTTCGACTTCCTCCCGGAGTTTTTCCTCCCGATCCCGGGCCTTCAGCGCTTGCCGTGTGATGATCGTGAAGATGATCGTGAAAGCAAAAGCCGTGGAATAATTAATGAAGGCTTCGTAAGCCCCCGACCACCCGTAGGGAATCGCCCAGAGGATAATGTTGAGCGAATAAAGAAAGGAAATGACGAGGGCTGCCCAATGCGGCCGCAGGTCGAAAATGGATTGGGCCGCGAGGGGCAGGAGAATAATTCCGAAGAAACCGCGGATGGGACTCAGAAAAATCAATCCGGACACGACTGCGCATTGCGTTACATAGTATAAACAGTGGGCGCCTTGGCCGCGGCCCTGCAGCCAAGGCCCGCTCATGACACTGAGAATGGTATAAATCGCCCCCAGGGCGAAGGTCACCAGCACCATCCATTCTGAACCGTAGTAATATTGGTTTTGAAAGAAGCCGGTGAAGCACGAGAGAATGACGCTCGCGAAGGCGAAGGCGCTGTAATAACTGCCAGTGCGTCGTGAGGCGTTCGACATGGGACGTCAGACTAACACACCGTGTCGGTTTTCCGATATAGGAAGGAAGTCATGGGTGGGGGAGCCTTTTTATTCGCAAATGCGACCTCGGGATTTTGCTCCGATAATTGTAGCGGCAGGCGTCCCTGCCT
>JANYFP010000536.1 GCA_025362555.1 Verrucomicrobiota bacterium | reverse complement strand
GATGGAGGTGGCCCCGCGGCTTTGGAAAGCTTGCACGGTTTTTAGACCGATATCACCGGCCCCGATGACCAATACTTTCGTGCTGGAGAGTTCGCCAAAGATTCGCCCGGCGAGATCCACGGCGACTGTCGCGATGCTGATCTGACCGGCACCGATGCCCGTGTGAGTGCGGATGTGTTTCGCGGCTTGAAACGCTTTTTGGAAAACGCGATTGAGCACGGGGCCGGTCCATTGGCGGGCGAGGGCGCGGTCGTAGGCGGCTTTTACCTGGCCAAGAATTTCTGTCTCGCCGACAATTTGTGAATCGAGTCCGGAAGCGACGGCGAAAAGGTGGGCGACAGTCTCGTGATTATGGCGCAGAAAACCGGCGGCATCGAGTTCGGCGGGGGTGCAACCGGTCGTCTCGCAGACGGCGGCGCGCAGCGCAGGAATCGAGTCAGTGCTTTGGGCGACGCCGTAAATTTCGACGCGATTGCACGTGTTGAGCATAGTGAATTCGTGGACGCCCGGAGTCTGTTGCAAGCGGGCGGCGAGGGCTGCGGCGCGGGCATCGTCGAGCACGAGTTTTTCGCGCACCGCGAGCGGAGCCGTGTGGTGGCTGGCGCCGAGGAGAAAAAGTACGGAAGGATGCGGCTCCATCGGTCAGCGTTCGGGGGTGAGAATCACTTCGTGGTGGCGGCTCGAATTCACCGGGCCGAGTGAGAGCAGGGCGATGAAGAACATCACAAAACAGACCCACGCAAAACGCACCGATACGAGCCACGTGCGCCAGCGCAGGATCAGGAGAACCGCGTAGACCAGCCACACGCCAAGCGTCACCACCAGTTTCGGAATATTCACGGACGCGGTGTCGCGTAACCACCAGGAAGCGCCGACGCCGAGGGAGAAAGTGAGTAACAAGACGCCGAGGGCCAGCAGGCGGTAGTTGATCTGGGAAAGTTGTACGACGGAGGGCAAGAACCAGAAAAGACCGTTGAGGCGTTTGTGTTTAAGGCTCCAATTTTGGAGCAGATGCATGAGGGAAGTGAGCGCCAGGAGGCCGAAGGTTCCGTAGCTGAAGACGGCGAGGGCGGCATGCAGTTCGATCCACGGATTCTTGCCGAATATTTTGGCTCCGTGAATGAGATCCCAGCTGGGAACGAGGAGCGAAACTAGCGCCAGGGTGGCGGCGTAACCGGCGGTGAAGAGACCGAGCAACGTCAGGCGGAAGGCGGTACCGACAAAGAAATACAGCACCATGGCCGACCACGCGACGAATTGGACGATTTCGAATTTATTGCCCAACGGGCAGCCGCCGACGACGAGCCCACGCACATAGAGACCGGACATTTGTACGATCCAACCGGCGACGAGGAGGGAGTTGAGGAGAGTGCGGAGACTGGCGGAGGATTGCCGGCGGGTAAGCGCGGCCAGACCGGTTAGAAAACCGGCCAGGTAGAGCAGGGCGCCGAGCCAGAGGAGGGCCCGGTCGGTGAGCAGCGAGGACATGGTTTAAGTTGGCGCTACGTAAGCTCGCGGGCAAGCGCGGCGGCGAAGAAATTAGCGTGGGGAGGACTGGGCTCCCGATTGTTTAAGGTGCTTTCCGAATGTAGGAGACAAGCTTGTTTACAAGCGATTCCGGGGCTGGATGCCGCACGCGCTGATCGCTTGTAAACAAGCTTGTGTCTCCTACATTCGGAAACGGAAGCGGATTCAGATTCGGAAACGGATTTAGAATCGGAGATTTATTCGCGCTTGGGCTGTTTGCGGCAATTTGCATTCTGAACGGCATGTCGCTCCTATTTGATCCCCGGCCAATTCAGCTCACGGGGCGGTTTGTTCGGCTTGAGCCGCTGGCTTTGGGCCATGCATCGGCATTGTTTGCCGCGAGTCAAAATGAAGCGATCTGGCGATGGATGCCCGTTCCGATGTTTTCTTCGATTGTATCAGTGGAGGCGTACATTGAGGAGGCCTTGCGGGAGCAAGCAGGTGGCGGTACGCTGGCGTTTGCGACGGTGCGCCAGAGCGATGGCAAGGCGGTCGGCTCCACGCGATTTTTAGATATCCGGCGGGCGCATCGCGCGCTGGAAATCGGTTGGACTTGGCTGGCCGTTGAAGCGCAGCGTACGCCGTTAAACACCGAGGCGAAATTCCTGATGTTGCAGCACGCGTTCGAGGTGCACGGGGCGATCCGCGTGCAATTGAAGACGGACGAGCGGAACGAGAAATCCCGCGCTGCGATCACCCGGCTGGGTGCGAGCTTCGAGGGGGTTTTGCGTAATTTTCAAACCCGGAGCTATGATGGTTACGTGCGCAATACCGCGATGTACAGTATCACGGGCACCGAATGGCCGGCGGTGAAGGCAGGGCTTTTGGAAAAGCTAGCGCGGTGAAGCGGGGCTGCTCGCTGTTAAACCAACGCCAGACTGGGTGAGACGGTTTTTTGGCGCGCATTTCAATATTAAATTCGCAATTCCGCTGACGAATGAAGGCGGGTTTGACGTGGAACTCTGTTTCGAGCGGTCACGCAGTGAATCATGGACGCTGCGGAGTCCCCGGCAGATCAGTCTACTTGGTTTCTCGCTGTTTTCGATGGGTGATGGTGAAAGCGAGCTTCGACCAGAAACCAAGTAGACTGATCTGCCGGGGACTCCGCAGCGTCCATGATTCACTGCGTGACCGCTCGAAACAGAGTTCCACGTCAAACCCGCCTTC
>JANYFP010000517.1 GCA_025362555.1 Verrucomicrobiota bacterium | reverse complement strand
TGAATTGGGTGCCCACGAAATACACGAATGCCCACGAAAAAATAGGAGACGGATTAATTAACCGCAGAATACAGAAGGGAGGAGACGGAGTATGGCCCGTGAAATGGCGGAGGTGGATAACTCTCTCGGATGCTACGGGAGATTTTTCAGTGTTGCGGCGATCACGCGCACGTTTCTTTCCCACTCCTGCCATTATTTTTGTTTCGTGTTTCTAGTATATTCTGTGGGCACACCAGCAGAACTGTGGCCGTTTATGTTAAGAATAGATGACGGGGCCGAAAGAACTTTTCCAATTGCAGGATCTTTGGTCAAAAACGACTCGTCGTTTTGTCGGCTACTGTTCGCCGATTCGGCTGACGTTCACTTGTAAACCAAATTCAATTTCAAACCCTCTCCTTCAATGAAGAATCTGATCTCCCTGCTCCTCGCTCTCGCCCTCGGCGCGATGGCGCACGCCGCCCCCAGCAAAGAATCGATGACAGAATTGTTGAAACTGGTGAATGGCCAAGGTGTGCTTGATATGATGGCGCAGAAGCTCGATGCAAAAATGGAGGAGCAATTTGACAATGCGCTCACCAATCGCGAAACGCCTGAGGGTCTTGCCTATGCGGAATCATTTCGGAAGAAAGTACAGGAGCGATTCGTCGACAAAATCACCCTGCCACAGTTGGCGGGAGAATGCCTGATCGAATCCGGCGAGGATCTAACGCAAGCGGAAGTCGATGCACTCATCGCATTCTGTGCCACAACGGCGGGACGCTCTGCCCTCATAAAGCTGTCACCGCTGATGCGAAATTTTGAAGCGCTGGCGCAAAAACGAGTGATCCAGTTTCGGATGGCACCTGAGCAGTCCATGCTCACCGCGATGCAGGAGTTGAAGGAAATTACGTTCAAGGCTCTGGGGATTAAAGCGCCAGCGAATCAAACAAAAGCGGCGCCAGTGACGCAGCCTGCCGCCGCGCCAGCGGGGTCAGCGCATCCGTGATGGCTGGGCCGAGCGTGGGGTGTGCGGCTCTATTCCTGAGCATGAGCCTCAGACCGCGCCCTGGAAAGACCTGACAGGGTGGGAGTGGGAATAGGGATCACGAAACACACGGAATAAACAAAAGAGGAAAGCCAGCGTATGGCCCGAGAAACACACGAAAATCCGGAGACGGATTAATTACCCACAGAACACACGGAATACACGGAAGAGAGGAGACGGACCGTTGTATGCTACTCCCCGTTGCGCGCTGCTATGCGCCGAGGGTTCATCCCTGCTATCGCAGGGCGAAGCTGCAAACTTGGTCCACCCCCGTTAACACCTGCTGGTGTTCCAGGGATCTTCGCCAGGGCGATTGTCCTGACGGTCGCCAGGCACGGAGTATTGCCCGCGAAACACGCGAAAGGGCGCGAAAGAGACTGCTGAGGAGTTCTAGAAAATGAATCGAACCGAATTCTGATTTTCGTGTGTTTCGTGGGAGACCTCTTCGGCCTGGAGTGTGTGGTACTCCTGCGGTGTACGCTGTGTGTTCGGCGGTCGCTCCTGATTATTTAGATAGCGAATTCGCGCGGCAAATGGCGCGATTTCTAACTCTGAATTGTTACGATTCGGTACACGGAATTGTTACGATTCTGCGCACGCATTTGTTACATTATTGCGCGCGAGTCGACAGGACTTGAAACGATTCATGGCGCTTCGTTTTCTGCTTTCGATTTTCAGATTTCTCATCGGCGTCAGTGCAGATCTCCCCACATCGGCAGATCGGTTCCGGCGCTTAAAACTTCATTTCATTTTTGCGTTTTATTCGACCAGATTATTTCGGTTTTTCGGGTGCCACGCGGCAGGGCGAGACGCGCGCAATGCGTGCGCAAGAAAACGCGCCCGGAGGTCGCGTTCCACCTCATTCAACTGCATTGATACGTCTTAAGCACTTCCTGCGCGCTTTGCTTTTGATGGGTGCGGGTGTCGTGCAGGGAGCAACTGTGACTTCAACGCCGTTGCCCGCGACGGAAGTGCAGAATCAATCATCGATTTTCATCAACGAGTATCGTGTCGAAGGTGCGCGCAAACTCTCTCGCCGCAAAATCGAGGAAGCAGTGTACCCATATCTTGGACCCGGTCGGACGCAGGACGATGTCGAGGCGGCGCGGGCGGCACTCGAGCAGGTCTATCACGATCAAGGCTTCCAGACCGTCGCGGTGCAAATCCCCGCGCAGATTCCACAGCAGGTGAAGCGCGGCGTGATTCATCTCCAAGTGGTGGAACGTGTCGTCGGCCGCCTCCGGGTCAAAGGCGCGCGTTACTCTTCGCCGAATCTGATCAAGGCGATGACTCCGTCGCTCGCGGAAGGTGGCGTGATCGATTTTAATCAAGTTCCAGCGGACATTGTGGCGTTGAATCAATTGCCCGATCGCCAGGTGACGCCTTCATTGCGCGCCGGCGCGGCGCCCGACACCGTCGACGTTGATCTTGAAGTTAAAGAAACTGCTCCGGTGCATGCGAGCGTGGATCTGAATAATCGGCATGGCGCAGACACGACGGCGCTGCGGGTGAATGGCTCGGTGAGTGCGAATAATCTCTGGCAATTGGGCCACGGGGCGGGTTTCAGTTTCCAGACATCGCCGCAGGACGCGAGCCAAGTGAAAGTGTTCTCGGGCTACTACCTGGCGCGCTTTGCTCAAGTCGACTGGTTTACTTTGATGGCGAGCGGGACCAAGCAGGACAGCAACGTTTCCACGCTTGGTGATACGGCAGTGGCCGGACGCGGCACCACGGCGGGCCTTCGCGCCAATTTCAGTCTGCCAGCATTGCAGAGTTTCAGCCAATCGGCGAATGTGGGTTTCAGCTACAAACATTTTGATCAGAACGTTCACCTCGCGGCTACCGGCACCAGTGCCGCTGCGGAGATCGTCACCCCGATCACCTATTATCCACTGGACGCGAATTATTCGGCGACGTGGCAGGGCAAACGGTCGACCACGGAATTCAACGCGGGGATTACGTTCCATTTGCGGGGATTGGGCAGTAACACGGCGGCATTTAACAACAGTCGCTACAAGGCCGATGCTAATTTCCTCTTCTTCCGCGGCGATCTCGCGCAAACCCGCGAGCTGGGTGCGGGGTTTCAGCTTTATGGCAAGGTGCAGGGTGTGATCGCCGACCAGCCGCTGCTCAGTGGCGAGCAGTCCAGTGGTGGCGGTACGGGCACTGCGCGCGGCTATCTTGAAGCGGAAGCGGTGGGTGACAATTCCCTGTTCGGTACCGTGGAGCTGCGCAGCCCGTCACTCTTGGGGCGGTGGGGTGCGAAGAAGGACGACAAGGCGGAAGCAGGCATCAAACGCGACTGGCGGATTTATGTCTTCACCGATGCCGGATGGCTGAAAGTGAACGAGTCATTGCCGGACCAGAAAAACCATTTTGATTTTCTCAGTTTCGGTGTGGGCAGTCGCATTCATTTTTTTGATCATTTTGACGGCTCCATCGACGCGGGCTTTCCGCAACTCAAGGTCGGACAGACCTTGGCGCATTCAATGCGTATTACCTTTAAGGCAGGTTTTGATTACTGACGTGATGAAATCCGCGACACTCAACGCTTTTGCCTCGCTTGAAAGTGCAGGAACGAATCCTGCAGACCGCCTCACGCGGCAACACGGTCACACTGAATAATCCGATTACATATTTTTCTCCATGCGTACTTTAATTGCCCGAGTAAAAAATAGAATTTTGCCATTCCTGCTGGTCTTTGGGCTGAGCGCCATGGGCTGCGCCGTGACCGCACACGCGTCCTCGTGGTGGAAGAGCGAGTGGACGCTGCGCAAAAAAATCGTCCTCGACGCCACCGGAGTCGGGGTCGCCCTCACCGAGCCGGTGACTTCGGTACCGGTGTTGATCCGTCTCTTCGATGGCAATTTTCAATTCGCGAGTGCTCAGCCCGATGGCAGCGACTTGCGCTTTGTTGCGGAAGATGGAAAGACCGTGCTCCCGTACCATATTGAGAAATTTGATCCGCTGCTCAATGAAGCGTTTGTTTGGGTCAAGGTTCCGGAGTTGAAATCTTCTGCGCCGACGGTGATCTGGATGTATTACGCCAACGCGAGCGGAAAGGCCGGCAAAGGCGAGGACGCCAAGGGAACGTATGATGAGGCCACGGCTCTGGTGTATCACTTTTCGGAACATGGTCAGCCCGCCTACGACGCTACGACCAACGGTAACAATGCGCAGAATGCCGGCACGGCGAGCGACGGTGCGATGATCGGGACTGGTTTGAGGGTTGATGGAAAAACCACGGTAACGATTCCAACTTCACCCGGGCTATTTTGGTCGGAGGGTGGGGCCATGACATGGTCGGCTTGGGTAAAATTCGGCTCACCCCAACCGCAGGCGGTTTTCTTCAGCCGTCGCAATGGAGCCAAATATTTTTTGATTGGGTCGGATAACGGCACGCCGTTCGTTGCAGTGACTTATCAAGGTGCCGGAATCCGCAGTGGAGTCGGAGCCGCCGTTGCGCCCAACAGTTGGCATCATCTCGCCGTGGTTGCCAGCGGGGAAAAAGTTTCGCTGTTGTTGGATGGGGAAGCGTACTCGTCAGTCCAGGCTCCGCTGCCGGCGCTGGATGGCCCGACGGTGTTGGGTGGGGATGGCGTGGGTGGCCTGATGACGACCGAAGGATCGGGTTTTAATGGTGAGATGGATGAGCTGCAAATTTCGAAGGTCGCCCGTTCCGCTGGCGCGATCAAAGTGGCGGCGATTGGCCAGGGCCGCGAGGGCACAGCAAAATTCCTCACGTTTGGCGAAGATGAACACGAGACGAGCTGGCTGAGCGCATTTAAGACGGGGTACATTGGCGTCATCGTTGGTTCACTCACGGTCGACGGCTGGGTGGTCATCGCAATTCTTGCAGTGATGTCGGTGATCAGTTGGTTCGTGATGGTTCGGAAGGCCGCTTATTTGAACCGGATCGGAAAGGGGAATGTGAATTTCCTCAACGAGTGGAGCCATATCTCGGCCGATTTGTCGGCCTTGGAAAACACCGAGAATAACGACGCGAAAAATGTTGGCGGCCGACTGGGCGCCAAAGAGCACCGCGCGATGGTGAACACCCCACTGTATCGCATCTACCATCTCGGGATTGTTGAAATTCAACATCGTCTTTCCGCCGGCCAGAATGCGGCGGACAAGGTGCTTTCCGCCCGCTCCATGCAGGCGATTCGGGCGACACTCGACGGCGGGCTCGTTCGTGAGACGCACCGGCTCAACAATCAGATGGTACTGCTTACGATCGCGATTTCCGGCGGACCTTTTTTGGGTCTGCTCGGCACGGTGGTCGGAGTCATGATCACGTTCGCGGCGGTGGCGGCGGCCGGTGAAGTTAATGTCAACGCTATCGCGCCCGGTATTGCGGCTGCGTTGCTCGCCACGGTGGCAGGGCTTGGCGTCGCGATCCCCGCGCTGTTCGGGTATAATTATTTACTCACCCGCATCAAGGTCGTCTCGACGGATATGCACGTGTTCATCGATGAGTTCGTCTCGAAATTGGCGGAATTCTATTCCGAACCCGGCGAGTGATAAACCAAGTAGCGAGTATTGAGTAGCGAGTAGCGAGCAAACCCAGACTCAAAATTCCAGCACTCAGCTCTCAACACTCAACACTCAACTCTCAACTCCCAGCCACCATGCAAGTTCAAGGCGAAGACAAACCCTACGATGACATCAACATCACACCGATGTTGGATCTGGCCTATGTGCTGCTCGTTATCTTTATTCTGATGTGCACGGCCTCGGTGGCCGGCACGAAGGTGAATCTGCCCAAGGCGAGCAATACGCCGGCGAGCCTCGCCAAGCCGAAGACCAAGGCGATCACGGTCACGAATGAGGGGAAATTCTTTTTGGACACGATTCCGGTTACATTACCGGAGTTGGAGCAGAAGCTGAATCAGCAAAAATCCCTGACCCCGGATTTCCCCGTGGTGATCCGCGGAGATAGTCTGACGCAATACCAGGCGGTGATGGATGTGATCGATGTCGTGGGACGTCTCGGCATCAGCCAGGTCGGCCTGGCGACGAAACCGGCGAAGAAATAACTGCCGCGCCAATGAATCAACACGATCAATTCGAATACGGTGAGAAGCGCGGCTTTGGTGCGCGCTACGGCTTCGTGATTGGTATCGGGGTGGTCGGTGTCATCGGGGCGGTTTTATTTAACAAGATGTTCAGTGGGCCGAGTGGTCCGGCACCGCGCAAGACGCAGGAGATGGTGATGATCAAGCCGCCGCCACCTGCTCCGCCGTCTCCACCGCCTCCACCCCCACCGCCGCAGGACGCTCCGAAACAAGAGATGATGGAGCAGTCGCCGGTTGATGATCAGGAAGCGAAACCTGAACCACAGGATGCGCCGTCTCCGGCCATGGGCACTAATATCACGGGCAACGGACCAGCGGATGGGTTTGGCTTGAGCGGAAACAAAGCCGGATTTCTGGGTGGTGGCTCAAACGGCAGTAAAGCGAACAGCAGTCGCTTCGGTTGGTACGCGAATCAGGTGATCAAATCTTTCAGCGATGCGTTGAGTCGGCATCCCCGCACGCGCAATGCGAACTTCAATCTAAAGGTGCGGATCTGGGCCGACGTCGGTGGTCGGGTCACTCGGGCGAAGCTCGCCGATTCGACCGGTGACACGGCGCTCGATGAAGCGATCCAGAATGAAATTCTGACCGGATCACAACTCAAGGAACCGCCGCCGGAAGGCATGCCGATGCCGATTGTCATGCGGCTTACGGCGCGCCGGCCCAATTAAATTTTTATTTTTCCCTGACTCACATGTCTTATCAAAAACGAATTTCATCCCGGCGCGTGACGATGGTCATGGCGCTCCTCTTTGGTGTCGCTGCGGTGCAACCAGTGTTCGCCGCCAGCGATTCAGCCGAGCCCATCACGGACTCGGGGGATTCCTCACCCAGTGTGACGGTGAATCTGATTAATCGTCTGGTTGAGCGAGGCGTGTTGAACAAGGGTGATTCGGCGGATCTCCTGCTGATGGCGGAAGCCGACGCGGCGGAAGCGCGCGCGCAACGGGCGATGACCCAGGCTGCGCTGGCGCAAGCCGCCGCCGCGCAGG
>JANYFP010000497.1 GCA_025362555.1 Verrucomicrobiota bacterium | reverse complement strand
CCCTCACTGTTTATTCAACCGACGAGGGGATGGCGCGCGTGTTGGCGATGTTCCCGTACGCGATTGCGGAGCGACCGCTGGCGAAGGGCTATGCGGCGTTCAAGCTCGTCGACATGCCGTCGGTCCTGGAATTTCCCCAAGGCACGATTCGCTCCACGCTGCTGCCGCACGGCGGAAGCAATACCCTCGGTCTCGTTTTCGAAGAGAAATCTTCGGGCAAGAAATTCGTTTACTACACGGACTGCAAGCGCGTGCCGCGTGAAGCGATGGCCTTGGCCAAAGGAGCGGATGTGGTGTGTCTCGACGGGCTTCGACCGGAGCTGCATCCGACGCACATGAATATCGACGAAGCGTGTGCGGTGGCAGCGGAAATTGCCGCGCCGGTGACTTACCTCACGCACCTTACGCACACGATCGACCACGCGGTGTGGGAGGCGAAATTGCCGGCGGGGGTTCGCTTGGCTTACGATGGATTGCGCCTGCAGTTGGAATGATATTGATTTGCCGGCTTTATGGTAGGGCGGGACCGCTGGGCCCGCCGCGAATGTCGTTACGGCGCGCCCAGCGGTCACGCCCTACCCACCGAAAAGTGGAAATGCTGCAGATGTCGGAATTATTTCAAGGCAATCGCGAAAACGACGGCGATGTCTCCGACGGATTTCGACGGTGGCGTGATCATTAATCCGTCGGAGGTCTGAGACCACTGGATCTTTTCTGTGCTGCCGAGCAGGCGAATGCCTTCGATCTTCTTTTCTGAAAGCGCGGCGGCCGTGCCGAGTGATTTCAAATGTATCGGCTCTGCCGGTTTACCGAGGACAATCGCGTACAGCGTATTTCCTTTCACGGTAAAGCGCACATCCTCGGCACTGAGGGCCTTGCCTTTGCCCTCGTTGAATCCCTGCGCGGTGAGTGGCGCGGCATTTTCCAAAGCCGGACCTTCGCCGCAAATCTTCCAGGGTCGCGTCCCGAAAATGCACTCTCGATTAATTTCCATCCAGGCCGCGATGCCTTCGACCACTTTCAATTCATCGTCATCAATGCTGCCGTCGCCCCGCACTGGGATGTTGAGCAGCAGATTGCCATTCTTGCTCACCACATCGACGAGCGTCTGAATTACGGTTTTGGCGCTCTTGTAACCGTGCTGATCGAAGAGTGAGCGTTGATAATGCCATTGCCCGATACAGGTGTCGGTTTGCCACGGCTGGGGCTCGATGCGATTGCTTTGTCCGCGCTCGATATCCCACACCATCGCTTGACGCTGTTCCTCGTTGAGGATTTTGCCGAAGAGCACCGCTTCCAGTTTCCCGCCGTGCTCCTGCATGTTGCGGTTGTAGAAATGGGCGGCGATTTTCAGGCCGGCGTCACTTACCGGCCAGAGGGGCAGGGCGGTGTCGTCAAAATAGATGAGGTCGGGGTGGTAGCGGTTGATGAGGTCGACGGTGCGATTGTAGAATTTCTCGCAATAAGCCGCATCGGGAATGCTGGCGCCGTTATCCCAATCCCATTGACTGTGAATCGCCGAGGGATCTTCCAGATGGGCACTGCGGGCGTGGTTCTGTGCGTAGAGGTCTTGCGGATCGAGGCCTTCCCACCATTTACCTTTGCCATCGGCCTTGGTTAATTTTCCATCATACGGCACGCCCGCAAATGCACCGGTCGCATCAGCACCTTGCGCGGGTTCGTACCACGTCCACGCGTGCGCGGCATGGACGCTCACCCCAAAACGCAGGCCTTGGGCGCGAGCGGCTTTGGCCCAACCGGCAATAAGATCTTTTTGCGGGCCAAGGCGGGCTGAGTTCCACGGTTGGTATTTTGAATCCCACAGATCAAAGTTGTCGTGGTGATTGGCGAGGGTGAAGAAGTATTGCGCGCCCGCGCGCTTGTAGAGAGCCATCAGCGCGTCCGGATTCCATTTCTCCGCCTTCCAGGTATGGATGATATCCTTGAATCCAAACTGAGATTGGGGACCGTAGGTTTGGCGGTGAAATTCATAGTCGTGCGGCGCCCACGACGGAGCGTTTTCCATGTACATGAAGCGTGCGTACCAGTCGCCATGCTCTGGCTGGCACTGCGGTCCCCAATGCGCCCAGATGCCGAACTT
>JANYFP010000169.1 GCA_025362555.1 Verrucomicrobiota bacterium | reverse complement strand
CGCGTACGCCAAACAGCCTGGCAACCTCACGCTGAATCCCGCCAGTCAGATGGTAAACCTGGTCGTCGGATCAACCGGCTTCGGTCTCTTCTCCCAGCCCAACGTCGAACAACGTCAACTCGACTCGAAGCCCGTGTCCGTGATCATTAATCCCCTCCCACCTGCGCCTCCGGAATTCTCCGGCGCCGTCGGTGATTTCACGTTCACGTCCAAAGTCGTCCCCACCACCGCCGGAATCGGCGAGCCCGTCACGTGGACCATCACCCTCAGCGGCACCGGCAATTGGCCCGACATCACCGGCCTGCCCACCCGCGACGTTTCCCGTGATTTCCAAGTCGTCCAGCCTAAATCCAAACGGGCGATGAAAGACGGCGCCCTCTTCGAAGGTACGCTCAGCGAAGACGTCGTCCTCGTGCCATCACGAACCGGCACCTACAAACTCGCCACCGTTCATTTCACCTATTTCGACACCAAATCAGGCAGCTACAAAACCGTTTCCAGTGACGCCGTAACCGTCACCGTGACCGCCGCCAGTCAGCCGGTGCAGCCACCCGCCAACTCCGGTGCACCGGTGCAATTTTCCATCAGTCCGCCTCCGGTCGCAACCACTCCAGCGCTGCCCGCCGCCGTGCCTCCGGTAACTCCCGAAAACCTCCCACGTGAGTCGCTTGATCATTCCGCCCGCGGGTTCGTGCCATTTACGTCCAAGACGCTCTGGCAATGGGCCGTGATTCCGGCGGTCACCCTGGTTCTTCTCGGTTGGTTCACGCTCGCCGCCCTCCGTTCCCGCGAAAACGATCTCGAGCGCCAGCGCCGCGCCGCCCGCGCCAAACTCGTGGCGATTCTCACCGAACTTAAATCAGCCAACCAGCAGACAACGACAACGCAACTCCGACTCTGGCAACAGCAGGTCGCCGCCCTCTGGGAAATCCCCCACGCCGCGCCGGGTTCACCGCTCGTCAACGCCTCCGTGGCCACGCGGGAAAAAACCGCCAGCGCCACGTGGGCGACCCTGTGGGCCGAAGCCGATCGCGCCCAACACAGCGAAGAACACGCCTTGCCCAAGGATTGGCTCTCCCGAGCGGAATCCGCCTTGCAAGCCGTCCGCGTCCCGGGCTGGGCGCCCTTTTCCCTCCTCGCCCCCAAAAACCTGCTCCCGTTTCTATTCGTCCTATCCGTCCTCTTCGTTCCCTCCCCCCTCAACGCCGACCCTGCCAGCGACGCCTACCAGCGCGGCGATTTCCCCATCGCAGAGCAAAACTGGAAAACGGCGATCCAGGCCTCCCCGACCGATTGGGCTGCTCGCCACAATCTCGGTCTCGCGCTCGGGCAACAAGATCGCTGGGCCGAAGCCACGGCTTACTGGACCAGCGCCTTCCTCCTCAATCCGCGCCATGAAACCACCCGCTGGGATCTCGCGCTCGGTCTCCAACGTTCCGGTATGGCACCCGCCGAACTCGTCGCACTCTCCCGCGGCGAAGGTCGCTTCAAACTCGCCCGCCTCGCTTCGCCCGGTGAATGGCACCTCGTCCTCATTTGCGCCGCACTACTGCTCGCACTCGCACTCATTATCTTGCTCCTGCAAGGCTACAAACACGCCGGAGTCTGGGCCAAGCCCACAGCATTGATCACCATTCTGCTCGCCGTAATTCTCGCCGCCTCGGCGACGTTGAGCCTGCGCAGCTACGGCTCGCTCGCCGATCCCGGCGCCGTGCTGGTCTGGAAAGCCTCCGTGCTCCGCAGCATCCCGACCGAAGTCGACACCACGCAAAAAACTTCCCCGCTCTCCGCCGGCTCCATCGCCGTGGTCGAAAAAACATTTCTCGGCTGGAGCAAATTGCAATTCACCGGTGGCCAGTCCGGCTGGGCTCGCACCGAAGATTTGATTTCATTGTACCGATAAGTTTTCCGAAAGGTAGGAGCCGGCCTTACGTCGCGATGGCTCGTCCGAATCGCGACGAGAAGCCACTCCTGCCGTGAGCCTACTGACAGAAGCCGGAAGCACCCAGTTGAATGGGGTGGAACGCTACCTCCGGGCGATTTTCTCCTGCGCGCACTGCCCAACGTGTCGGGGAGGATACGTTTCACCTTTCAATATCCGCAGATTATAAATGAAGCGCATCTTCAACTACCTAATCACGGCTAATACCGACGGCTCTTAAGATTTAGACTTTTGCTGGACAATGGAGTGGTAGGGGCGATTGCCCCCAATCGCCCTGTGCGCCCCGAGGACCGTTGAGGGCAACGGCCCCTACCTAAAGTCTAACTTTCAATAGCAATGGTATAAGATGATTGGATCCGAATCAAACCCGTTGCAGCAGCCAAACCAACCCGGCGCTCGCAATCACCAGCGAACAGGTGGGCTGCATCCTTGAAAAGAAACCTGGCTTCACCCGCGCCAGCCCAATCAGCGGCACCAGACACCCCGCTACCGCCAGTTGCCCTAATTCGACCCCGGCATTGAAGCCGAGCAATGGCGGCACCACCGCAAAACCACTCACTCCGGGCAGTCGCTCTGCCAGTGCTCCAGCGAAACCCAGTCCGTGGATAAGTCCAAACCCAAAGACCAAGGCCAGACGGTGACTTGGCTGACGGCGCAGAAACAAATTCTCCAATCCGACGTAGATGATCGAAATCGCGATCAACGGTTCGACTACCGCAGGCGTCAAATCAACCAGCCGAAAAGCCGCTGCCGCCAGAGTCAACGAGTGAGCAATCGTAAAAGTCGTAACCACCGTCACAACCTCCCGCAGCCGGCTAGCAACCAGCAGCAAAGCGCTCAGAAAACAAAGATGATCGAAGCCGGTCAGTATATGTTCGATCCCCAGCGTAACAAAAGAAAACCAGGAAGGGCGCGCGGGAGATGAATCCCCAGGGTCGACAACTCCCGTCGCAACCACCGCCTCGGCCGGCAAATCCCAGGTGGCATGACGCGCATCCAACAGTGCCACCGGCTCCACCGCCTTTCCCACGACTAACATCATCCGATGTCCAAACGGCATTGTCGTCAGAACCGGAAAATCAACGTGCAGTGCGTCGGGCGTGACTTGCGACCAATGCAGTTCGATCACCACTTCATTCGGCGCGGCCACTCCCGGCGTAACACGAAAGGTGCTCGCGCGCAGCGTAACGTCCTTGGCGTTAATTCGCACCATTCCTTCGGCCGATCGGATAAGCGCTGATCCTAGCGCAGTGAGTTGAACCGCCTCGGGCCTCGTCGCACCGGATCCGCTCGGCGTGAGTGAGACGAGATCGGGCCACGCAAAAGCAAGGCGGACTTCAATCCCCCGCTCGGAACGGACGAGATGAGCCGAGCTGAGACCGGGATCGTGCGCGAATGCCGTCAATCCCGCCGCAAGGGAAATGACGACGCTAAAAAATGTTCGGAGGCCGGCCATAAAAAACGAGGCCGACGTTTAATCGCCGGCCCCGAAGTGAATTATTGATGCGTGTGGTTGCGGCCATTGAACGGCGTTCCCGCATACGGAAACACCTTGTTATAGACCGCGTCATTTTTGCTGGCGCTGTCGATTCCGTCCGCCACGAACGTCAACGAGAACGAACCAGGGCGCAGGTCGTTGACAAGTGCGGTGACCGCAATGTCGATCACATCGTCACCGAAACGGCGGCCATTCGGCCAGCCACCCGGCACCTTGCCGCCGCCGAATCCATCCTGGATGCTGCTCATGAGCACATCGCCCCCGAAGATTCCGAGCCGGCTGAAACCGGCGTCGTCTGGTGTAGTGGGATGAGACGCACCGCCACCGGCCAGCCGCGCCGCCGAAGTCGAAAGATCGACCTTGATCAGATCCGGAATAAAAATCCCCACAAGGTCGGTCCGATTGGTCGTCGGGAAACCACCGGCGCCAGCGAAGACAATCGAGTTGATCAGTGCACCCAGTTCAGGACTCGAAGCATATTTTGAAAAAAGCTTGGAATCCATCGTGGGTGAAGTGCGATTATAGAGATCCTTGTCTTTGATCGCAATGAGCGCTTCGCAGAAGAGCGGATTGCCTTGGCGGCCCACTTGAACGAATTCACCAAACATTACTCCGCGATCACTACCCCGGCCGTCATCATCCGGCAAAACATTGACGCGCTGACGGCTGGTGGTGGCATAAACTCCCGCCACTTGCTGGTCGCCCCCAATTGCGGTGAGCGGAATTTCGAGAACAATCGTGTGAACGTTAAAGCCAGCTTGGCTGTCGAACGACGAAGTCGAGATCGCAGGATTGGAACTCAGAGCGCGCAACTTCAGCAGGTCGAAGATCGCATTGATGTCACCGTAAAATCCATCTTCACGCTGTCCGGCAAAAACCCGATAGCCCTTCAGCGAATAAACGGTCTGTGCGGTGTAGCGGTCAAGATTCGCTGAGTCCGCGACGCCATCGCGTGCGACCAAGTCCCCGTTGCTATCCCGATTATACGCTGGAGTCGCGACACCCTGATTATTCGGCGGTACTTTGCCGCTACCCAATGTGGTTACTTGGCGCGTGCGGCGATCAATGCGTTTCACCGTGTACGTTTGCGTGAGATTTTGCGCGGCGTCGCCCACGTCTTTTATCACGCCAAGATAAGATTGGAGAATCGTCCCTTGATTTTTATACGCGGTGTTGAAATCGAATTGATAGGTGTACGTCGCCCGACCAGCAGCGAGATCCTTGCCCGTGGCCACATGGATCTCATAGCGGACGTTATCATCGAAATTATATTTGTTCGGTCCGACCCCGGGTTCCTCGTGCGGGTAAACGCTGAGGGCCGCCGTGAGGTATTTAACTCCATCGTGCTGGCTGACGAAGGCGTAGACGTCAGTCGTGTTAGCGGCGGGATCGAGCGTGATGAGCGGTGCATCCATGTGACTGGAAGCGAGCATAAATGCGGGTGCGGCAGTGAGCAGCGCAACCGCGACAATCCGTGAGAATACGCCCGGGAGTTTCCGAGGCTTAAGCGTGGGATTCATGATGTCTTATTTTGTGTGGGTTGGTTAATGTTGCCCTTTGGGCCTGCGCCGGTGGGGAGCAACGAAATGGATTCTTGCAAGAGGCGGAGTTCAGAGGGCAGAAGCTGCGCGGACAATCGGTTCGCCCGCTGCAACAACTCGGCAGCGTCGGGTTCGTGGCCGAGCACCGCCACCCGCCCGGCGTACAGTAATAGGCGAGCGTCGACCGTTCCCTCCGCGAGTATGGCGCGGCGCTGTTCACGCGCCTCGTCCAGCCGACCGACACCGGCAAGCGCGAGCGCGTTGACTGCGTGCGTCATAATGTCAGTCCGCACCTCTAGCTCAGCGTGCGCGAGACGTACCGCGAGGGCAAAATCCTGACCACGAATCGCGAGGAACTGTGCAACAGTCCGCGGGTCCTCCGCCAATCCCTCGCGCACCAATTTCTTCTCCTGTTCCGTCGCTTCACTGATCCGCCCAACGGCGCGCAGGGCTTCCGCGTAAACCCAACGCGGTTCGGGCAGTGGCAAAATCGCGACTGCGCGGGCGAGCGGTACGAGCGCTTCAGACGCTTGTCCGCCAGCCAAAAACATCCGTCCCTGCAAAAGCAGCGCCGGTTCAAAATCGGACACGAGTTCCAAAGCGCGGGCAACACAAGCGACCGCCTCCGTCGTATTTCCCTGCTGCCATACCAGTTGGCCCAAGCGACACAAACTCCAGGCAAGTGCTCCTGCATCCCCCGGTCCGCCGGAACGCACAGCCAGCGTCTGCAATTGCACGGCTCCATCGAGATCACCCTTGATCCAGTGAATATTTGCCGCCCGAGCGTAGGAATCGAGACTCGGCTTCAGATCGACCATCTCTTGGTAAGCGCGCGCGGCCTCCGCGATCCGGCCTTCGTCATACAACGCATCTCCGAGCAGTGCAAAATCCGCCGCCGTACCACGAGCATTAACCAGTCGGCGGGCCAATTCTTCCGCCTCAGCGAACCGATGGCGGGTCTGCAATACGTGCCCGCGCAAGAGCCATGCTTCTTGGGTGAGTCCGAAATTTTTCTCGAGCGCGTCTGCGGCAATTCCCGCGAGGGTAAAGAAGCCAGGGTCCGAGCTCGCCCGCGCTTTGGCGATATAAAGCCAACCCAACCGCTCCAGTTCAGGACCAGGTAATGCCGCCGCTTTTAGCCGGCGCTGACTGGCGATAATTTGTGCGTCGATTGCAGATAAATCCGTCGGCGCGATCAACAACAAGGCCGGGACAGATACGGGGACAGCACTCTCTTGGTCCCCAACGGCGCTCACTACTGAAATTAAAAGGAGCAAGCCGCCAACCGCAAGGCGCCTCCGACACAATGAAAGCGAACAGATCATTGCCTTTCATTACGAGTATCACTCGGTGCGGGATGCACAGCGGCCAAAAAATTATCAGCCCGCCGCGCAAAAGAGTTTCAGTTCGCTGGTACGATCCGTAGCTGGATTGCGAAATAAGTGGAGTAAATCGCCGTTTACCTGCGGACCGTCCGGCTGGAGTCCGCAGCGAAGATTTGATTTCCCTGTATCGGTAAGTTTTCCGTATCGGTGAATTCCTCCGTAATGTAGGAGCTTGCTAGCAAGCGATTCAGGGCGCGCGCCGACTCCAAGAATTCACATCGCTTGCATGCAAGCTCTTCCATCGCGGAAACGGTCCGCAGAATCTGCGCTCACTTCGTCTGAAACCACTTCGCGTCACCGGGCTGGTGACTCCAATTTTCAATCAATGGAAAAATTTCCTCCACCGTACGCGCGACCGCGTACTTTCCATAAACCGTCGCGTGCATAAACTTCTCCTCGACGATCCGATTAAATAGCCGCAGCAAATCATCATAATACCCGTCCTGATTTAAAATCACGACCGGCTTCCGCAATACTTCCAGGTGAGCCAGCGTCAAAATCTCGAGCAACTCTTCCAGCGTTCCCCATCCTCCCGGTAGAGCGAGAAAGGCATCCGCCCGCGTTTCCATAAGCATCTTTCGCTCGCGCATCGTAAGTACGGAAATCAATTCGTCGGCCTCGGTGAATTCCAATTCCCGCAACTTCATGAATTCAGGAATGACCCCAACCACGCGACCGCCATGGGATTTCACCCCGCGCGCCACCGCGCCCATGAGCCCAGTCTTTCCCCCACCGTATACCAAGGTCCATTCCCGCCGCGCCATCTCAGTCCCGACCTGCGTGGCCGTCGCAAAATACTTCGGATCAAGCCGATCACTGGAAGAACAATATACGCAGAGCGATTTCGACATGCCCGGATTTGAAACCACTAATTCACACTAATCAGCACTAATTTTTCGGATCAAATATCCCCAGTACGAGCCCCGTGTCGCCTCCCCATCTGGCGAAACCATCAGTGGTCAAAACTTCTGAAACTCGGAGGATTTTAACCGCTGATGGATTCGCTACCTCGAATCCTTACTGGGTGTATGCCGACTAATCGTCGTCATGAATTGATTCCGGGAAGCCCGCTGATCGCAGGCTAAAAAATACCCAGGCTGCGATTAGCAGCCTCCTCTGATCCTAAACCGGAGACGATTGGTCGCAGGGCTCCTCGTAAGTTTCGCCTCCCCCATCTGGCGAAACTATCAGCGGTCAATAATTCTGGTTTCCGGCAGCTCGGAGGTTTTTAACCACTAATGAATTCGCTAACACGAATTCTTACTGGGTCCCTAAACCAAACCTGCCCTTTCCCCACACTTTCGTCACTCCGAAATGGTGGAGCCTGCTTGCAAGCGATTCAGGATCTGCGTCGACCGACCACA
>JANYFP010000441.1 GCA_025362555.1 Verrucomicrobiota bacterium | reverse complement strand
GAGAGTGCGGTTTCCGTCCGAAGCCTCCGAGTCGACGACGGACGATTTCTGAAACGGTGCTGGCTCCGAGTCCGCGGTTACCGGGGAGTGATCCACCTCCGGTGGTAGAGGGGGTGGATTGCAAAAAATGACTGAGGTGCGGGGTGACCTCAGTCCGCATGGGGAGCTATGCCTCGCGGGGTGAGGGCATCCCGCCCACAAAAAAAACTGCGGTGTCGATGGGGAAATCGATCATTGCATCGGTTTGCGGCTTGGCGCGGTCTGATTCTGCGACTTGCCATAGGCAAAAAGTGTGGCGATGTTGGGCGGAGCACACTCACCCTTGATCACTACTTTGGCCCTATGACTCTCAGCCTTAAGGAAGCAGCCCGCGCGAACGGCCGCGTGATTTATCTCGAACTGCTGGTGCTCGTGCTTTCGATTTATTCGCTTGGAGCACTCGGCGCGGATTTGTTGCTGCCGCTTGATCTCGAAACGCGCCAGTTGCTCCGGCGGATTGATGACTTCGTCTGCGTGGTGTTTCTCCTGGATTTTTTTGTGCACCTGTGGCTCGCGCCGTCCAAGCGGGATTTTTGGCGGATGGGTTGGGTTGATTTATTGTCGAGTATTCCGGAAATCGGATGGCTGCGCTGGGCTCGCGCGTTTCGGGTGTTTCGGATTTTGCGCACGCTGCGTTCATTCTCAGCGGTGTACCACCATTTCGCGGCGGAGCGCGTCCGAGGGGCGTTCGTCATGGTGGGGATGATGTTGCTGATCGCGGTGCTCTTCGCGACGATTGCGGTGTTTGAAATTGAGCGAGGGGCGGTCGGGGCGAACATCCATTCGGCCGGTGATTCGCTGTGGTGGGCGTTCGCGACGATCACGACGATCGGTTACGGCGATCATTATCCGGTGACGGCGGCCGGGCGAATTGTGGCGGTGGTGCTGGTCGTCTTCGGGCTGAGTTTTTTCGGGACGTTCACGGCGTATGTCGCCAGTTTTTTCCTGGAGAAAACGCAATTAAAAGAGGAATCCGAAATTCAACACCTCATTCATGAGGTACGCCGGTTGCGCGAGCAAATTGAGCGGCTGGAGGCCGCGCAATCGGGCGGCGCGGGTCCGGTTACTGGTTCGCTAATTTCGAGCGCCAAACCGTTGGGGACTGCCCGGTCAACCGGCGAAACACGCGGTTGAACTGCGAGAGCGACTGAAACCCCGTCTCGTAGGCGACTTCACTGATCCGTTTGTGCGGATTGAGGAGGAGATTTTTAACTTTTTCGATGCGGATGCGGGCAAGGTAGTCCGTCAAGGTCAGGCCGGTAGCCTGTTTGAACATTTTGCAGAAATAAAATGCGCTCGTGTTGACGGCCGAGGCCACTTGGCGGAGCGAAATTTCCTGGTCCTGGTGTTCTGTAATATAGAGCTTAGCCCGCGAGATCATCGGGGATTCAATGGGCTCCGCGGCGACCATGAGTTGATTGCTGAGCGAGGCCAGGTGCTGGGCGAAAATGGTGAGCAGGCGAAGGACCGCTTCGTACTGTTTCCTTTCGATCACACGGGTGTGGAAATACGCTTCCTCAAGTCTCTTTAAATCAACCTCGACGCCAAAATTGATGAGTTCGCGCGTGATTTTTTTGAATTCCTGCTGATTGGGTTGGTGCAGGAGAATCTGACCGGTCTGGAGGAAAGCCACGAGATTCTCCCCGACGCGTACTGGGACGGCGGAGTCGCAGAGGCCGGCAAAACACTTGAGGGTTTTCGGCTCAAGCTGGGCTTGTTCCTCCACTTTCTTTTGCAGCTGTAGGCAGGCGGCACAGCTCTGGTTGGTCTGCGACATGAGTGCGCAGAAGGGATTTTCGTTGGTGTCCTTGTGGAACGGCAGATCGAAGGCTTCGAGCGCTCGGAGGTTAAAAGGAAGACCGGTGGACTCGCGGAAAGCTTTTTCGTAATCACGAAAAATCTGCGAGCGTTTGAGCTGCTCGACGACTGCGCGGCTGCGTTTAGCGTTGGCTTCGGGAGTGGACACGCCACCAGTGAAATTACTCTGGTGGTATTGAGCAAACCTCTTTCGCAGTAAGTTTTTTGAGCCTGCTGCTGCGGCGCACCCGGATTCAGTGGGTGGCGGCGGCGAGGGCGCGAGGGAAAAGGACATTGTTTTCCTTGTGGACGTGACGGTGGAGGTCCGCTTCGAAATCCGCGAGACCGGCCAGCAAAGCGCGGTGGGTGTTGCAAGACTCGGTGTCGGGGGTGAAATTATCTGTTAGCTCTCGGAGCTGAGCCGTAAGGTCGCCTGCGGACTCATGTTCGCTTTCCATTTGTCGGATGGGGCAGGCCAGTTCTTTACGACTGATCTCATCTCCGGTGTCTCTTTCAATCTGACGGACCAAGGGGAAAAGAATTATTTCTTCCTTTTGCATGTGAGAGAGTATTTCCCCGGCGAGCATGGTTACGGCTGCGGCCATTTGAGGGAGCCGGGCATCTCGCCAACTGTGCTTGATAGCGACCCGCTCGGCCATCTCGACGAGGCGCGGGAGCTCGGATTTCAAATAGGCGTGATGGGTTGATTCGATATGGTCGGCCAATTGGGTGAGACTCATCGCCGCCGCATCGACTTCCGCCGGACCAGCCATCAGAGCGGCGTGGGTGGAATCGATCAGTGTGATGGTCGTGGCAACGTCGAACCCACGACGAGCGCACACGGCGGCGAGCGTCTGTTTCCCCCCGCAGCAGTAGTCGATTTCAAGTTGTTCAAACAGTCGCGCGAGAGCGGGGCGCGCGGCGACGAGTGCGCCGACGGTGGTATCGGGGGTGATTAGGAACGGCGTGGCTGGGGCGGTGATGGAAGTGGACATGATTTATCCTAGCATGCGACTGGCACGCCGGCCTTGAGGCAGATCAAGCGAAACGGGAAAGACGGCTCAGTTCAGTCGGCTTAATCCCGCAGGCGGGGTTTGCCAAGCGATGCTGGCCACCAGGCCCGACTGAAATGAATTCATGGCGATCGGCCGGTATCCATGGGCAGTGAAAAACGGCTCCACTGCGGGCAATTTTCGGGCAGACATCCCCGTTTCCCAACGAAAACAAAAGTAGAGAATTGTCAGCCAGAAGCGGGCTCTTACGCGCGGATAGCCCTGGGTGGGCAGAGTGAAGTCCGCCCACAGCCACAGCGCTTCCGGTTTCAAGCTCCGGTGGATGCGCAACAGCAATGCGTCGGCTTCCGGCGTCGTGAAGCAATCGAGAAAGAAAAACGTAACGACGGCGTCGTAGTGCGCCGGAGGCAACGATTCGGTGAGCAGATTTGCGAGGCGAAACGTGACGCGGCTGACCGCCGCCGTGTCGGCGATCCGCTGGGCCGCGCGCGCCAGCATGGCCTGGCTGAAGTCGAGGCATTCGATCTGCGCTTGCGGGGCGAGATGCACCAGTTTGGCGAGGCACCGACCATCGCCTTCCCCGAGAATTAAAATCGAACGGCAATTTCGCAAGTGATCGAGATGGGCGTAGCGTGCTCGTTCCAGTGCGCGGCCAAAAGCGAAATATTCCAGTAAACGGTAGTACTTGGCGAGTCGATCGAAGTTCCCCTGAGTCTTCATGATTGGGGGAGGAGGTGCCAAAAGAGCAAAATGGCCGGTGTCATCAGCGCGACATCTGACAGGGTCCGCGAGAGCTGGCGGCCCAGCCGGCGTTGCGCCAGATCCACCGTGCCTAAAAATATCCCGCTCGCGCCGGCGCACGTGGAGATCGCACTCATCTCGACCGTGTTCGCGCGGGTTGCGGCCATAATCCCGAGGAGAGCAATAATCCAAGGCAGGCTGCGGACATACGGTCGGCTTCGGGGGAATTGCAGCGCGAGTGAGGTCTGGCCGTGCGAGAGGTCGACGTCATCTTCCCAAAGGGAAATCAACGCGCAGTCCGCGAAACAGAGCAGACAAAAGAGGATGAGCGGAGTTTCGATTTCCTTGAGAAAGCCCGCCTGGTTGGCCGTCGGGAAACAGGCGACACCGGCGGTGAATAATAACGCCACGCACAATTCCTTGGGCGCGCGCCAGCGGTGGTGCCGGTGGATGAGTTGGTGTGAAATCAGATAGAGCAGGACGGGAGCGAGGAGCAACAGCCCGGTCTTAAGTTCGGTGCGCGTGAGCTCAGTGAATGCCAGCCCGAGAGTGGTCAACAATACTCCTGACCAGACAATCGCCACCGGCCAGCGCCAACGCTGGTAAAACCAATGGCGTTGCGTGCGCACCCGGGTGGGGTTCAGCCGCCAACCCTCGATCCAACGGTCGGCCGCATAGGCGAGCCAGACAGCGGCGCCCAAAATAAATTGATGATGCCAGCGGAGTGGTCCGTGTGCGGCCCAGGCGAGACCGCGTTGCCAGGCGACCGCGACGAGAGGAGCGTCGAGTGAAAGTATCGTCAACCACTGCCACCAATGAGGTTCGCCGCTCAGATAGCGGTGATGAGCCGGGATTTTTTCCATTGCGCCAAAGCGTCGACGTAAAAGATCAGCGTGCCGTCGTGAGCAGCGGTCCCCGTTCTCTCCGCTCTTCCTCGTCATGCATCCGAGTGCGGGCCGCCAAAATATCCGCCCGTCCCAAGTAACCGATTACTTTGCCGGTGCCCATTCGTTCTACCACCGGAAGGCGACCGATGTTGCGCTTCAGCATCGTCGCAATGGCCTCCTGGAGCGTCTCGTCGGGATACGTCACCGCGGGATTGGAGCTCATGGCGTCCTCTGCCGTGGTTGTGTCCGCCGTCCCATCCTGCAGTTTGCGCAAGATGTCTCCGCGCGTAATTACGCCAGCCAGCCTCTGAGTTTCGTCGAGCACAATCGTGCCTTGTCGGCGGGAAAGCAGCGGGTCGTTTTTGGCAATGCGGTCGGCTAAGTCTCCCACGGTCATGGTTCCGGGGATCACCGGTGGGTTGCGATCCATCACGTCCGCCACGCGGGCCTGTTCAAAAATATCCACGCTGTATTCTCGCGCAATGTGCTGGCCGCGGCGAGCGAGTTTTTCGGTCAGGATTGAGCGGCGCAGCAATAGAACCGTCACGCAGAGCGCGGTGACACTGCCGATCAACAGCGCCGGGAGCGCATTCAGATCGTGGGTGAGTTCGAGGACAAAGATCATGCCGGTGAGCGGGGAGCGCATCGTGCCGCCCATCATTCCCGCCATCCCGACCATGGCCCAAAGACTCGGATCGCCCACGCCTGCGCCCGTGCCGCAGAGCACCCCGATGGCGCCGCCAATCATCAACAAGGGCGCCAGCACGCCGCCCGAGGTGCCCGAGCCCAGCGCGACCGCCCAGACCAGTGCCTTCGCCACGAGGAGGCTAACGAGGGAGGCGCCGAGCAGATTGCCCTGCATCAGGCTGTGGATCGTATCGTAGCCCACTCCGAGCACGCGCGGATCGATGACCCCGCCGATGCCCACCACCAATCCGCCGAGCGCGGGCCACCACATCCAGTGCACCGGCAGTTTTCCGAAAAGATCTTCGCACGCGTACACCAACGTGGTGAGCACACCGGAGGCGAGGCCGACAATAATGCCGACGAGTAACGCGAATCCCAATAATTGAGGCGAGAGAAGCGCATGGGTTATTACTGGAAAAACCGGTCCGGCCCCAAGTAGCGGCACGCGGAGGATGGAAGCCACCACGGCGGCGACAGTCACGGGAATCATGCTGCGCGGTTTCCATTCGAAGAGGAGCAGTTCCACCGCGAGCAGAATGGCCGCAATCGGAGTGGCAAATACAGCGGACATGCCCGCTGCGGCTCCTGCGACCAGAAGTGTTTTGCGCTCTGCGGCGGACAAGTGGAAAAGTTGCGCGAAAATTGAGCCCAGCGCGCCGCCCGTCATAATGATGGGGCCCTCTGCGCCGAACGGGCCGCCAGTGCCAATCGACACCGCAGAAGAAATCGGCTTCAGGATCGCGACCTTTGGGTTGATCAGACTGCGGCCGAGCAAAATTGCCTCCAGCGCTTCCGGGATGCCATGGCCGCGGATTTTTTCCGAACCGTAACGGGCCATCAGACCGATGAGGAGAGAGCCGAGCACGGGCACCACGACGACCCACCAGCCGAGGTGATTTGTCTCCGGCCCCACGGGGGCGGAGGACCAGCGCAGGAAAAACGCGGCGTTGGTAATCACCGCGATCAGCCAAAGCAAAGCCTTGGCCATCACGGCACCAGAGGCGCCAATGGGCACGGCCAGCGCGCAGAGTAACAGCACGCGCCGGTTCGTGCTGAAATCTGCCAGCGTATCAACGGGATGGCCGGCGGTGGATCGGGAAGCGGAATGAGCAGGGTCGGTGGTGTCCATGAAATAGAAAAATCATCAATAATATCGTAGTACGATATAAAGCAATAGGATTGTCTCCCGGGAAAGCAGGCTCTTTTCTGCTGTTTCCTTTTATCTCAATGCCCAAGCCAAGTTCCAGCCCCCGCCTCGCGAAATCCCACTATGAATTACTGGCTGCTTTGCGCCACGCCCTGCGTCGGTTTCAAGTGTTCAGTCGTGACGCAGCCCGGGCGGCCAGCCTGACTCCGCAACAACATCAGGCCTTGCTGGCGATCAAGGGATTTCCCGGCCGCGATTTCGTTTCAGTCGGCGAATTAGCGGAGCGTCTGCAGTTGCGCCATCACAGTGCGGTGGGGCTCGTGAATCGTTTGGTGCAACGTCAGCTCGTTCGCCGCACGCCCTCAGCGACCGACCGCCGCCGTCAGGAAGTGAGTCTTACGGCACCGGGCGAGAAATTACTCAGCCGGCTTTCGACCGCGCATCTTAAGGAATTACGCCAGCTTCGGCCCGAGCTGCGTCGGCTGTTGGAGTCGATGCCTGCCGAGTGACGGCCGTTAGTTTATCGTTGGCCCGCGGGTTCTGGCGGCTGGATGGAAAAAGACGATTTGGCGGAGACGCACCCCAATCGTTTCTGCGATGGCAATGAGTTCTTCCGCTTCGGCGGGTGGCAGGTGTGTGCGGCAGTGGCGCGACCACAGACCGAGCCACGCTTGAAAATGCGGCTCTTCGAGCCCGAGTGGAATATGTTTCATGGGCATCGGACCACTGTAGCGTGCGGGTCCACCGATCGCGCCGGACCAAAAGTCCGCGATTTTTTCGAGATGGGCGGGCCAGTCAGTAATGTGGGCCGCGAAGATGGGCGCGATTTCGTGGTGCTGGCGCACATCCGCATAAAAATATTTTAGCAGATGTTGCAGCTTTGGCCGTCCGCCGATGCGGTCGAACAATGAAGCGGATGGTACGGAATCGTTCATGGGGAATGCGGAGGGCGTGAGCGCATCTTAGCTGAATCCGACTGGTGCGTCCTTGAGGGCGATCAAGGTATCGCGCTTGAACTGTTACCCTTCGCCAAGGTTGTGGCGGAGGATGGCCGCGAGTGCGTCCGGATCGCGGACGGTGATGGCCTTGGCCCCGACGGCGATGAGTTGCTGGTCTCGCAGTTTGGCGAGGGTGCGGGAAAGGGTTTCGCTGCTCGTGCCGAGTTCGGCGGCCAGGACGCGTTTCGTGCCGGGCAGGGCGACTGAACCCGCGCGGCCATGGCTGTGTTTGACGAGCCAGTTGACGAGACGCGTCTCGACATCTTTCAGCGTGAGGTCATCGAGCATGCCGACGAGCACGCGCAGGTGGGCGCTCATCGAGCCGAGCATGCGCAGGGCGAGATCGGGGCGGCGGCCGATGAGGGCGAGAATGGGTGCTTTGGGAATGAGGAGCACGGTGCTCGCTTCGACAGCGCGGGCGTCAGCGGGATAACCGGTGGGCGAAGCGAGGCCGGCCTCGGCGAAAGATTCGCCGGAACGGAAGACATGGATGACCTGTTCTTTGCCGGCGGCGCTGACGCGGTGGACGTTGATTGCTCCGCGTTGCATGACGTAGAAACCCTCGGAGGCCGCGCCCTGACGAAAGAGATAATCGTCTTTGGCCAGATTGCGATGAATGCAAAAACCAGCGATGGCCGTGAGATCTTCGGCCGAGAGACCGCTGAATAATTGGCAGCAACGCAGCGAGCCGATGAGCCCGGTGAGCTTGAGGTCGGAGGAGGTGCGGGGAGAAGGCATCGAGGATTCAGTGATACGCGGAGAGTGGGCGGTGTCGCGTTCAAAAATGCCGGTGGTCCATGATCGCCGCCATGGTGAAAAGCTCCACGCTTTCGCGACGTTCATTCGCAAACCCGGTTGGGGAATGATTTTCACCCTTAACTGCCAGCGACCTCTGAGGCGTTCGTAGCTATGCGTAAGACGGACGGTGCGCCGGGTCCGCGTAGCAATCATGAAATCATTCTGCTTGCGGATGATGAAGTGCTGATGCGTGAAATCTCATGCCAGACCTCGCAGAAGAACAGCGATTGCTTGCTCGCGCCGTTAATCGGGAGGAGGCGATCATGCTGTTTTTGAAACACCATAGGTGCGGGCGACTGATTCTGCCTCATGGCACGAGGTTAGGACTGGATGGATTATTCTGAGTCGGAACTGCGGATGCTCCATGTCGACATCAAAGCATTGTCTGCAGTGGATCTGATCAGCTCGCTTGGAGAAACAGGCCAAGTCGCCCTTGGGGACGGGGAATTATTGACGAAATCATTTATCCCAGTCCAACTGGGGGAAGGTTTGAGTCGGACCCTGGTCGAAACTCGTAGTGCGATTTTTCACGTCTTTTCACTATGTCTAATTCTTCTGAGAATCATTTGCCAACAAATGTCGCTGGCAGTGCGCGCCCGTCCGCGGAGCAGTATATCGGGGTGTTTGCCAAAGCGGCGGAGGTGGCACCGGCGTTGATTATTGTTTTTCGCAAATCCAATTTGGGTATCGTGTACTGCAATGGCGCGGCGCGGCAGGCGCTCGATCCGGAGAGTCACGCCGACCTCGCGACGATGGAGATGCCGGATTTTATGGGGGTCAGTTCCGTCAGCATGTTGAAGGGTGAAATCCTCCTGCACGCCGGTCTGATGGGGAAATGGAAAGGTTCCTGCGTCTTGCGGGATATCTGGGGAAGTGAGTTTTCCGTCGCAGCTTCGTGCACCGCACATGCGGCCGATGATCCCAATGCTGAGGCGGTTTTTTGTTTGCAGGCCATCAAGGTGATGAACGCTGGCGCGGCCGATATCTCTACCACATCCGATCACGAATTGCTGCACGCCCTGTTGGAGACGTTACCGGATTCAATCTACTTCAAGGATCTTCACAGCCGATTTATCCGGGTGAATCAGGCGTTGGTGAACAAGAACGGTCTGGATAGTCCGGTTGATTTGATCGGCCTCACGGATTTCGACCGTTTCACGATCGATCATGCGCAGCAGGCCTACGATGATGAACAGCAAATCATCCGGACCGGTGAGCCACTCATTGATCGGGAAGAGAAAGAGACCTGGCCCGACGGACATATCACCTGGGTCTCGAGCACCAAGGTGGCCCTGCGCAATGCCGGTGGCCACATCATCGGCACCTTCGGGATCTCTCGCGACATCACCAAACGAAAATTGGCGGACGAAAATTTGAGGAAATTATCGCGCATTATCGAGCAGGCTCCGCTTTCAATCGTCATTACCGACCTCACGGGTGCGATCGAATACGTCAATCCGACATTCTGTCAGGTGACCGGTTATTCGATGGAGGAAGTGTTGGGTGCAAATGCCCGGGTGCTCAAGTCGGGCGAAACGCCAATCGAGGTTTACCACGACATGTGGCAGACCATCACGCGCGGCCAAGTGTGGCACGGCGAACTCAGTAACAAGCAGAAAAATGGGGTGGTCTATGTTGAATCCATTGTGATCGCTCCCGTGGTGGACGAGGGCGGCCGTGCCACCCACTACGTCGCATTGAAAGAGGATATTACAGAGCGTAAACAAGGTGAGATGGAACGCGGTGCGCTACTGATCCAGTTGCAGCTCGCGCAAAAGCTTGAGTCGATCGGCCGTCTGGCTGCGGGGGTGGCGCATGAGATTAACACCCCCACGCAATTTATCACCGACAACACCCACTTTTTGACGGAGAGCTTCGGCAAACTTGCCCGCGTCCTGCAGCAAGCCGCAGTTCTCCGGGATGCCGCCGCGCAGCAGCCACCGTTGAGCGCTCAGGTGGCGGCTCTTGCTGCCGCAGAGGAGCAGGCCGAGCTGGCCTATTTGCTTACTGAAATTCCGACTGCGCTCAGCCAGAGCCTCGAAGGACTGGGACGGGTAGCGCGCATTGTGCAATCGTTGAAAGAATTTTCCCATCCACAAAACGCCCAGCGCAATCCCACGGATCTTAACCATGTGATTTCCACCGCCATCACCGTTTCACGCCACGAATGGAAATATGTGGCGGAAGTGGTGACGGATTTTTCCGCCCATTTGCCGCCGGTGCCTTGCGTGGTGGATGAATTCAACCAAGTAATCCTGAATCTGCTGATCAATGCCGCCCATGCCATCGACTCCGCACAAAAAGCCCGGCCCGGCAGTTCTGGTCAGGGAACCATCACGGTACGCACCCGTCTGGACGGAGAGTGGGCCTTGGTGGAAGTGGAAGATTCCGGCACCGGAATTCCGGACGCGATCCTCTCCCGTATTTTCGAACCGTTTTTCACCACCAAGGAAATTGGCAAGGGCACTGGTCAGGGGCTCGCCATTGTCCACACGGTCATTGTCAAAAACCACCAAGGCACGGTCAACGTCACGACCGAGGTCGGACGCGGCACGACTTTTCACCTGCGTCTGCCGTTGAATATTTCCTCAAATCCAACCCCTCCATGAACGATAAAATCCTCTTTGTTGACGACGATCCCAATTTGCTAGCCGCATTTCAGCGCAACCTGCGCAATCAGTTTAAGTTTGATACGGCCACCAGCGGATTGGAGGCGCTGGAATCCATCAAAACGAAAGGCCCCTACGCTTTGATTTTGGTCGATATGAACATGCCGGGCATGAAAGGAATCGAGCTGCTTGAAAAGGTTCAGGCAATCAGCCCTGACACCGTCCGGATGATGCTGACAGGAAACGCTGATCAACAGACGGCGGTGGACGCGGTGAATCGCGGGCAGGTCTTTCGTTTCCTAAACAAGCCCTGTCCACCGGAAGCATTGGTCCCCGCACTCGAGATCGGGCTAAAGCAATTTTCCATGCTGCGGATGGAAAAAGAACTGCTCGAAGGTACGCTGATGGGCAGCGTTAAAATGCTGTCAGAAGTCTTGGGCATGGTGGCGCCGGAAGCGCTGGGTCGTGGACAGCGTTTGCGTGAATCGATGCGGGTGTTTGCTCGGTTCATCAACGCCACGCCGTTATGGGAATTGGAAGTGGCGGCGTTACTCTCTTCAATCGGCTGCGCGTCTCTGCCGCCGCGGGTTTTGGAGAAGCTCAGTAGCGGCGATGATCGTACTCTCGAAGAGGAACAAATCGTCCGACGGGTACCGCAGATCGGTCACGATCTTCTGATTGGAATTCCTCGGTTGGAAAATGTCGCCCGAATCATTCTTTTCCAAAAAAAGGGATTTGATGGTTCAGATGTTCCCGCGATCAAATGTTCCGGTGAAAATCTGCCGGTCGGTGCCCGGATACTGAAAATTTTGAGTGACCGGATGACCCTTGAAGCGGAGGGCGTCGTCAAGCAGCGCGCATTTAAAACCATGGAGGACCGGACTGGAGTTTACGATCCTCGGCTGTTACAACTTTGTTTCGCCTGTTTCCAAACTTTTCTGGCCAACGTGGTTTCAAGCGAGCTGCCTGTGCGCTCGCTCTACATCAAGGAGCTGTCGGCCGACCAAGTGGTCGTCTCCGATATTACCACGCCAGAAGGGCTCGTTCTCTTAGGTGCGGGCAATCGGATTACTCCCATGGTGCTCGAGCGATTGCGTAATTATGATGCCCTGGGTGAGGTGAAACAGCCGGTACTTGTGCAGGACCTGCCACCGGTAGCCGCCACCGGGCATTGATCGGTGGCGTGATTTGATACAAGGGTCGGCGTTGCCAGAATCCTTTGTATTCAAGCAGGTCAGTTCACTGATTGTCACTGGTTCAAAAGGATCAGAAACAGGGCACTTTAAAAATGACTTATGCTTATCTCCGCACCGACCTATTGCGTTTAAGTTTCCACGCTCTGAGCCGAAGATAACGGTGAAGCTCATTTTTTACTATTTTCTGATGTTAAGCTGCTCACCAATTCGAATCGTGGATGAACGTAATGTGATCCAACGCAAAAAAGGGGTGAACCAGAGGAGAAGGCCATGAACTCTCGGTTGCCCGGGAACCTGCCGGAGCCGGTGGGGTGCGAGGCGTTTTTTCGCATGATTCTGCAAACGCTTCCCGTGGGCGTATGCTGGCAGCGGTGCGGCGAGGACGCCGGCTGTTGGGTCAACGAGGCTTTTGCTCGCTTGGCTGGCCGGCCTGGCGATTCATTTTCGTTGGCTGGATCTTTTGCGGAGGCACTTTTTCCTGAAGACCGGCCGGCTTATTTTGACGGTCGCGCCCAGCTTCAGACAAAGCAAAGCGAGATGCTCCGGCTTGAGCTTCGGTGCGGGAGCGGAGAGGAAATCCACTGGCGAGAACTCACGATGCAAGCTTTCAGCGCGGTCGACGGGACGCTTAGCGATTTAATTTTGACGCTGACGGATATCAGCGAACGCAAACAATTGCAGGAGGACATGCGACTGGCCATTGAAAACGCTGATGCGCAAAATCAGCAGATTGAAAATGCGATTGGTCGGGCCCAACTTTCGGCGGTGGAAGCCAACCTCGACAATGTGGCCACCCGGCAGCTGGCCGTGCACGACGAACTCACGGGACTGTTTAACCGGCGCGGCTATAACGCCCGGCACCCCGAGGTGATTCAACAAATTGAAAGCACCGATTCGTCCGGCTACCTGTGTTATTTTGACCTCGACCGCTTTAAGCAGATCAATGACGAACTCGGCCATGCCAAAGGTGACGAGGCCCTGGTTGAGTTTGCCACTATCCTGCGGGCGGTTTTCGGCGAAGAGAATTTGTTGGTGCGGCTCGGGGGCGATGAGTTTGTGGCCATGGGCATCGTGCAGTATCCGGGACAGATTGAAGAGACGTTGCGCGCGCTGGAGAGCGCGCTCGTGACGCGCAATACCACGGCGTCCGGCGGATTTAATTTGGAAGCGAGCGCGGGTATAACGTATTTTGATCGGACTGGGCCGCATTCCATTGAAGAACTCACGCTGGCAGCGGATGCGGACCTTTATAAAAACAAGGAAAGTCGGAGGCAGTCCCGCGTGCTCCGTTAGCTGGGCAGACCGTTTTAAGAGAGACGTCATAGTGTCGGGTGGACGGGCGCGGGTCTTTGCCTTCTTGGCAATGGATTTGTGCGGGTTCGCCGCCGCCACAGGTCGTACGACGCGCGCGGATCGTGGCTGGTGCCGTCGCGGTGGGCTGCCAGGCGTGGGTTACTGAGCGAATCCGGCAGCGTTCCCTACTTGGTACCCAGGGGTGAACGCGAGTGGCGTGAACTCACGCGGTCGAGAAAAACTTTCGCCAAGGTTTGGTTAAAAATTTCAGCGCAATTAATGCGCAGAGATTTTTTCCTTTGTGCAATGGATGGTTAGCGGTCGGGAAATAAATTCTGTATAATCCCTTTTTTCCGCAGCTCTTGAGCCAGATCATGGCTGATTGTGTCTGCGGTCGCTAACTTCTCGTCCACCCTATGAGTCTCACCACTGCGCCCATTCGTTTCAATTCCCGCCCTGCCACGCTCGCCATCCCGACCGCTGATCGGTGCGTCACTAAACGCGACGGTTCGACAGTGCCGTGGGATGCCGCCAAAATCACCCGCGCCATCGCGCTCGCGTTCTACGACGTACAACACGCCGGCCCGGATAATCCAAATCGCGATCACCCTCAGGCTCGCTACGGCGTGAATGAAGCCACGTTTCAAAAAGCCCAGCACATCACTGCGCGGGTCGAGCACATGCTGGAACTTTTCTATCGCGCGGGCCGGCATCCTTCAATCGAGCAAATTCAGGATAACGTGGAGAAAGCCATCGCAGCCGAGGGCGAGTGGGACGTCGCGCGTTCGTACATTCTCTATCGCGCCGCTCAAGCCGCTCGCCGGCTCAGCCAATACACGGAAAACGGTCTCGGCGATTATATCGCCATTGCCAAATACGCGCGCTTCCGTCCCGACCTCGGACGGCGCGAACTGTTTGCGGAAGCGGCACAACGTGTCCACGACATGCATCGCCAGTTTTTTCACGAGCGGCTGGCGCTCGCGCTGCCCGCAGCATCAAGTGATGCCCCCGTCGCGCTGGAAGATCGCCGGCGGCTGACCGAATGGCTGACGGGTGGAACACTGGGCGAGGCCCTTGATCGCGCCTTTGAGGCAGTCGCCGCGAAACGGGTGTTGCCGTCGATGCGCTCGCTGCAATTTGGCGGCGAGGCGATTCTCCGCAATCACGCCCGACTGTTCAATTGCTCGTTCAGTCCGGTGGACCGCGTCGAGTTTTTCCGCGAATATCTTTTTCTTCTGCTCGCTGGCACGGGCTGCGGCTTCTCGGTGCAACGCCACCACGCGGAGCGACTCGGGCCGCTGCCCGTTCGTGGCTCGGAGATGGATCTGCCCGTGGTTCACCATACGGTGGGCGATACCATTGAAGGCTGGGCGGATGCGCTTCATCTGCTCATGCGCAGCCATTGGGAACAATTCAAAGTGGAGTTTAATTTTTCGGCGGTTCGCCCGCGTGGCAGCGCACTCCGGACTTCCGGGGGAAAAGCGCCCGGACATTTGCCGCTCAAGCTGACGCTCCTCGATATTGACGGCGTGCTCACGACGGCTGCTGGTCGCCGGTTGCGGCCGATTGAGCTCTACGATATGTGCATGTACGCTGCGCGCTCGGTGCTCAGCGGTGGCATTCGCCGTTCGGCCACGATCTGTCTTTTCTCACCGGACGATGAAGAGATGATGGCGGCCAAGACCGGCAATTGGTTTGATAAAAATCCGCAACGCTCCGCGTCGAATAATTCCGCCGTTCTGCCGCGCGCCGCAGATGACGATACCTATTTTCGCCGGCTCTTCGCCGCGCAGCGGGAGTACGGCGAACCCGGTTTTTATTTTTCGGATAATCCTGAGTACGGCTGCAATCCGTGCTGCGAAATCGGCCTGCATCCGGTGATTGAGTCTCCGTTGCCGACCGAGGAAGCAGCGAAATTGCGCGCCCTCGGTTACACGGGTCCGCTTGATGCGACTACGCGACTCAGTGGTTGGCAGATGTGCAATCTCACCACCATTAATGGAGCGATTTTACAGCATGAGGACGACTTCCTGGTCGCGTGTGTTCACGCCGCCGTGATCGGCACATTACAAGCGGCCTACACCGACATCACGTATCTCGGGCCGATCACGCGCTACGTGAATGAGCGCGACGCGTTGCTGGGAGTTTCGATCTGCGGTTTCATGGACAATCCTGATTTGCTGTTTGATCCGGCGCTGCTCGAACGCGGCGCGCGCCTCGTGCGCGCGACGAACAAGATTGTGGCGGAAGCCATCGGCATCCGTCCGGCAGCGAGAGTCACGTGTGTGAAACCCGAGGGCACGGCGTCTCTGTTGCTCGGAGCGGCTTCCGGAATTCATCCGCATCATGCGCGGCACTATTTTCGCCGCGTGCAGGCCAACCGTCGCGATCCCGTTTACCGCCATCTTCAAGCGGTTAATTTTCATTTGACCGAGCCGTCGGTTTACCGGCCTGACACGGATGATGTGATTACGTTTGCCGTCGAGGCGCCGCCGCATGCCATCTTGCGCGACGAGATCGGAGCCGTGGAATTTCTTCAGCTCGTGGAACGCGTCCAGCGGCATTGGGTGCTGGCAGGCGAGGGGGAGGCTAGTCGCTCGCCGGGTTTGCATCACAATGTGTCCAACACCTGCACGGTGAAGCCCAGTGAATGGTCGGCGGTCGGCGATTTTATCTGGCGGCACCGGGAGAATTTCACCGGTGTTGCGTTGCTCGGGCACGACGGAGACAAACGTTACGCTCAGGCACCGCGCGAAGCGGTGGCGACAGAGGATGACGTCGCCAAATGGAACCGGTTGAAATACCATCCGGTGGATTACACCACGCTCGCCGAAAATACCGATGAAACTTCCCTCAAGGAAGTCGCCGCCTGCGCCGGTGGTGCGTGTGAGCTGAGCTGAAGAGAAAGAGGCCAGTTGAGAGTTGAGTGCTGAGAGTGTGAACGGCTTAGCAAATAGCGGTGGAACGCGGCCTCTGGACGCGTTTCGTTTGATCAGCTCCGCCCCAACCCGATCAACGGATCGGAGGGCGCACCTGGCGTGTTCGCCAGTCGTTCGCTGCGGCAATTTATTTTTCGCTAGCCATCAGCGAGGGCCGCAGCATTCTCGCGTCTGCAACGATAACTGCAGCAACCCCAACAAATCATTATGGCTAAAACACAAAACTCCCAGAAAAACGCGAAGAAGCAGCCGCTGAAAACACCAGCGCAGAAAAAAGCTGAAAAGCGCGAAAAGAAGAACGCCAAGTAACCGGCTTTTTCAAAACTCTTTGCTCCCACGCTTCAGGCCTTATCGCCTGAAGCTTTTTTATGCGCGGCGGATTCCTCGTGCACGGCGTGACTCGGATTCTGTCCGGAGGGAAAGCCGAGCGGAGGAGCAGTTTGATTTTTCCGCACCAGCCACGATCTTACTCGGGCCAGTGTGTTTTTTGCCGGGAAGGAAGCTGGTACCGCCGATTACGTCTTGGGCGTGGTGTTCGGTCCCATTCCTGTTTTGATTGTGGTGGTCGGCTGGGTCGTGGTTGATTTCTTGCTCCAAAAGAAAAACACCCAACTGCCGCAATCGATTATGAACAGCCTCAATCCCCTGACACTTATCCTGGGCGTAACCTGCTTAGGGATTTTTTTCGGCTGGTTGTTGGGCCGGCGAAGCGAGTCGTGGTCTGCCGCTTTCGACAGTCTGACGACTGCGCTCGTGGCCTTCGGCGCTCTGTGTATTGCACCGTTCTTTTTCTATGGGGCGTGGCATCAATTCGGGGCCAAATCCCGCCTGCAAACCATTGAACTGCCGGTGTGTCCCGGCTTCGGACACGCCGTCGGCGCGCAGGGCGGACGTGCTCCCCGCTGCATCTGGAGGTTTGAAGCCCTGGACGACTCAGCGTCTATTTTGGAATTCTATGTTACGGCCTGCACCCAGGCCGGCTGGAAAGTCGACCGCAGGAAAAACGGCCTGCTCTTGAGCAAACCAGGCTTTACGATTTCGCTCTGGACCGAGCATCACGGAAACGACGAACAGATCGTTATCAAGAAGCTGCCCTGAAACCGGCGGATTGCTACGAGACGTCCGCGCTTTGAAAACAGCCTCGCGAGATCGGACTCCCTGCACTTCGCCAAGGTCAGAAAATGCGGGCGACTTTCACACCCGATCTTTGAACGCTTTTTTCAACGCTTCGGATACATTCGGTGGGACGAATTTCGCGACGTCTCCGCCGAGCTTGGCGATTTGTTTCACGAGCGTGGAGCTGGTGTAACTGTACGCTTCTTTCGGCATGACGAAGAGGGTTTCCACGTTGGGATCGAGGTGGCGGTTCATGAGCGCCATATTGAATTCGAATTCGAAGTCGGACAGCGCGCGGAGGCCGCGGATAATCGCGTGGGCTTTCTGCTGGCGGGCGAATTCCACCAAGAGGCCATCGAAACTCATGACGTCGACATTCGACAAATGGCCCAGATTCGCGCGCAGGAGTTCGACGCGTTGTTCGGGGGTGAAAAGGGTGTGCTTGGCGGAGCTGACAGCGACGGCGACAGTGACGTGCTCGAAGAGTTTTGCCGCACGTTCCAGGACGTCGAGGTGTCCGTAGGTGACTGGATCGAAAGTGCCGGGGTAGATGCAGAGTTTCATAAGCAGAGCCGAGGGGAGGATTGCGACAGCCTCAGGGATGGCGAGGAAGTTTTATAGGACAAATCAAGGTATTGCCAAGCTGACGTCACGTGTTTCGACTGCGTGGCATGCGTTTCACCTTGGCCAATTGGCTGACAGTTTCCCGGATTCCGGCCATGTTCGCGATCGTCTGGCTGATGAAGCGTGATTTTGCCTGGGCGGCGACGATCACGTTTTGGCTTTTTATTGCGGCAGCGCTGACGGATTGGTTCGACGGCATGGTTGCCCGGGCCCGCGGTGAGGTGTCTTCGTTTGGGCGCTTCATGGACGCGGTCATCGACAAGGTGATGGTCATCGGACTCATGTTTGCCCTGGTGAACGACAATTATTTTATGGGCTATGAGGCCCTCGCAATGATGTTGCTGCTTTGTATCCTCGGACGTGAGTTTGCCATTTCTGGCATGCGGATGGCGGCGGCGACGAAGGGAATTGTGATTGAAGCGGATCTGGGCGGAAAGGTGAAGACCTTCGTCCAATTGAATGCGATCGGTTGGTTGCTGGGGGCGCGAATGTTCACCCAGGATTTCGGGGATTTGTTTCCTGCCGGAGATCGCTCGATCATCACTTTCATTCAATACGCGGGCATGGGACTTTATTTCCTCTCGGCGGTGCTGACGATAACATCTGGAATCTCGTATTTCCGGCGTCACGGGCACGCGGTTATGGAATGAACTGATGCGCGCGTCTTCGTCAAACTGGTTGGGCTCACTGCCGAAATGGTTCGTCGTCGGCACGGCCACTTTGGGACCGGTGGGCATGAAGTTGCCTGCGCCAGGCACGTGGGGTTCGCTTGCCGGTTTGCTCTATGCACTCGTGTTTTTCCGCCACCTTGGCTGGGAGCAAACCGTGGTGTGGACGGTGATTATGAGCTTGGTAGCGGTGGCCTTCACGGGGGAAGCGGCGCGCCGGATGGGCAAGACTGACCCTGGCGAGGTTATCCTTGATGAATTTGTAGTGATGCCACTCGTGTTCCTCGGCTGGCACGCGGGGTTCGCGAGCCGATTGCCAGAATGGATCGTGCTGTTGGCGGGGTTTGGGCTCTTTCGTTTTTTCGATATCTTAAAGCCACTGGGTATTTCGCAATTGCAGCGCTGGCCGGGCGGGTGGGGCATCGTGGCGGATGATTTTGCCGCGGCGCTGGCCGCGTGCGGTGCGCTTCACCTCGGTGCGTGGCTTTGGGCCCTGCGGTAGGTTGCGGAGCCCGGCTCGGGACGCTGCGGTTTTTGCTCTCTCGGGAGTTGCCCGCGAAACACGCGAATGGCGCGAAAGCCAAAAGATCAGAGAGTGGGGTGTCAGTTGGGCGTACTGAAGACCGAGTGCTCAAAAGTTGAACCTCTGGCATAAATGTAACTCCGGGATTCTTACGGAGTTTTTTTACCGCCCAGATGCATCTTATCCATCACCTGGCGGAACGTGATTTCGGCGCGAATTCGGGTACGGAAACTGAGATTGAAACCGTCCGGACCATATGAGGCGTCCGCGCCTAGACCGATGATCCATTGTGTTTTCGAATGAAACGAAAACCGGGATGGCACATACCACTGTAAGCCCGGTTGAAGTCGGTAAAAGCTGTCGGCTTCGCTACTGATCAACGCCGTGGTGGCGTAGGTACCAGTCAGTGACCATTTGAGTTGTCCGGCATCGTACACGCCACCGAAAGTCGCGGACATGGAATCATTGTGCGGTTGGTTGGTGCCGAAGGTGCCAGGAATGGAACTGTCCCACATCAGATCAACGCCCACGCCGCCCAGTGTCGTCAGACGTGGCCGGCTGGTCCAATTGTGTTGGATGATGAACGTGGGCGCCACGTGATAATGACCGTCGGTCATGTCGACTGGCGGATGCCCCGTAGGCAAATCTACGCCGAGTCCGATACTCGCTTCCTCGTTTTGGCGGGGCCAATGTTCAAATATATATTTTGAGGCGACGCGTACTTCGCCGATGCCAGCGCCATCGGCGCTTGAGCCGCCCAGTCCGTGGTTAAAATACACTGACGCCGCCGTACTGATGTCGAAATGGTTATCCAGAGCCCAGCGGAGGCCGGCATCGACCCGCATGTAATCGCGATTGATCAGGTCGCCAAAATGCGGTCGGAGGATAAATTTGTAGGTGCCGGGCAAATCGATTTGGGGAAGATCTCCGCCAAATATATTACTGACGCGGGCGGGTTCCTTTACGCGCGTACTTTCGGGCGGGCTGTCGGGGGCCGGCGTGGTTTGGGCCGATACCGCACTGACCGCGAAGCTGATCAGAAAAATTTGAAGGAAACGGCGGAGCATGGAAATCAGTGGAGCAACTGGAGGCTTTCGAGCGGTAGGCGCACGAGCAGGCCCTGTTGCAGCACGTCCACAGACACGATAATTCCCTGTGGGTTCGTCGGGTCGTCAACATATCCTTCCAGCCCGTGCAAGGGGCCGCCCCGGACCTTCACATGGGTGCCTTTTTTGATCAGCGGATGCAGCGCTGCTTCGAGGCCGGAGGCGCAAATCAGTTTGACGGCTTCAAGCTGCCGAAGGAAGACCGCCTCATTCTCAATGAGTAACGCCCGCACCAGCAGGTCCTGCTGGTAGATTCGCGTTTTTCGTTCGGGTTCGAGCCGGGCAAAAACGTAGCTTGGGAACAGCGGCTTGGTGAAGGTTTTCTTCTGGGTGCCGTAGCGCCGCACGCTTTGGATCAGCGGCAACTGATGGGGGAATTTTTCGCGCGTCAGCAACGCGCTGAATTTCTTTTCACAGCGCGGCTTGGTGTGGCAGACGAACCATCGTGGCTCGGAAAAATCCGGCAAATGTTGAGCCATTATTTTAGAGTGGCGAGCAACTGGAGCGCCTCAATGTAACCGGGGAAACCGTGACCGGAAATCATCGCGCGGCAGGCACCGGCGGTCATGGAATGCTGGCGGAATTTCTCCCGTTTCTTAATGTCGGAAATATGAACTTCGACGGCCGGCAACGCGGCACTGGCCAGGGCGTCCCGCAGCGCGATGCTCGTGTGCGAGTAGGCTCCAAAATTAACGATGAAGGCCTCAATGCCCCGGTCGGTCAGTGCATGGATTTTATCGACGAGCGCGCCTTCATGGGCGGAGTGGAAAAAGGTGACACTGAATCCAAGTCGTTTGGCTTCGGCGCGGATCATTTGCTCGAGATCCTTGAGCGTGCCCGAGCCGTAGATGGCCGGCTGGCGCTGACCGAGGCGGTCAAGATTGGGGCCGTGGAGAATGGCGATTTTTTTCATCGGAAGGGTAGGCGGGCATAATCGGAATCCGTCGGAGGAATCAGTCGAGGCAAATTCCGCGTTTTTTTGCGGATTCGCCGGTTATTTAAAGGGGGTTTTCGGTTTCGATAAACTCCCATGGCAGGCGGAATTTCTTAGCCAGCTCGGCCGCGAGCGCTTTCACCCCGTGCATCTCCGTGGCGTAGTGACCGCAGCAAATCAGGTTGAGGTGGTGTTCCTGCGCGTAGTTGAACCATTCCTCCCTCAATTCGCCGGTGATCAGCGTGTCGACGCCGGCGGCTGCGAGCAGGGCGACGGAGCTATTGCCGCTGCCGCTGCAGAAGGCGACCTGCTTGGGCGTGGCTGATCCGCAGTCGATCGTGACGACGCGCGGGTAAAGTTCCTCGAGCCGGGCGCAGAGCTGCGAGCGCTTGAGTTTGTTGGGCGCGATCCAGCCGATGGATTCGTTTTCGTGAAAATGAAACGGGCGCTTGGCCTTGAGCCCGAGTTGGCGCGCGAGCAGGGCATTGTTGCCAATTTCTTCATGGGCATCGAGTGGCAGGTGGCTGGAATAAACAGCGCAATTGCCCCGGATGAGCGTGGAAAAACGCCCGTAGACCGGCCCGGTCAGCGGCTGCACGCCGCTCCAGAAGAGGCCATGATGCACGATTAGGAAATCGATGCCGCGCTCGACGGCCTGCTCAAAGGGCACCAGGCCGGCATCCACGGCGGCGCCGATTTTGGTGACCCGTCCATCGTTGGCGACTTGCAGGCCGTTTTGCGCGCCGGGGAAATCCTTGAACGCGGTGCGCCGGGTGCGTTTATCGGAGTAGTCCACGAGTTGTTGAAGTGAGGCCATGGCGGGAAGGTTGAAGACCGGGTCGCCGGCGCGCAAGTGGTCGTTTACGGGATTGCCACGGGTCGCGGCGTTCCCACCGTTGAACCCATGGCAGATGGCACCCACCGACCGATCGATCTTATCGCCCAAGCGACCGATGCTTTTCCCGAGCGTCCCAGTTGGGACGAATATTTCATGGCCACCGCGAAGCTGATTGCTTCCCGGTCAAATTGCGAACGCCTCAATGTGGGTTGCATCATTGTGACCGCCGGAGATCGAAAAAATCGGCTCGTGGCTGCGGGCTACAATGGGTTTTTGCCCGGCACGCCGCACGTTTCCCGGCTGCGCGATAACCATGAGCAGGCGACAGTGCATGCCGAGCAGAACGCGATCGCGGATGCCGCGCGCCGCGGATCGAGCGTCGATGGCTGCACGGCGTACGTGACCCATTTCCCGTGCATCAACTGCGCGAAGATTTTGGCGGCGGCCGGCATCTCCGAAATTAAGTACCACGAAGATTATAAAAATGATCCCTTGGTTGAGCCGATCCTCACCGATGCCGGGGTCAAAATTACCAAACTCTGAACTTCGTTCGGACTTTGCGATCAATCGAAATTTATCTCACTTCCCGCCATGAAGGAACGTCGCACTGGAGCCAAACCGGAGAGCCTTGCCGGGCAACTTTTGTTGGCGAACCCCGCGATGCGCGACCCGAATTTCAAGCGCACGGTCATCTTGATGTCAGTGCACAATGATGACGGCGCGCTCGGGGTCGTCCTTAATCGTCCCCTCGACAAACAGCTGGGCGAATTGAACACCGAGTTTGCGTTGGGCCCGTTGGCCGGAGTGCCGCTTTATTGCGGAGGTCCGGTAAATCCCGAGCAATTGATTATCGTCTCCTGGCAATGGCTCACCGCCGAGAGTGCCTTTCAGTTGCATTTCGGTTTGGATCCGGACGCCGCCGCAGTGATGATCGGTACTCCGGGAGTCACGTTCCGCGCGTTCCTGGGTTATTCCGGCTGGAGTGCGGGCCAGTTGGAAAATGAAATGAAGCACGACACCTGGATCG
>JANYFP010000418.1 GCA_025362555.1 Verrucomicrobiota bacterium | reverse complement strand
GCGTCGCGTCCCGAACGCATCGCTCGCGGGCATGATTGATTTGCCGCCGACCGTCCGATCAAGCGTGCCGGCGATCGCCAGGAGGGAGTCGTAGATTTCCTCGAATTCAAGCCGCCGCAGATTCGCGCGCCACAAAAGTTTGTTGTCCGGATCGGCGGCAACGGCGGTTGGATTCGGCGCGCTGGTTTCCTGATAGGTGCTGCTCAGGACAATAAGGCGTTGAAGCTGTTTGATGGACCAGCCCGATTCGACGAAACGAGCGGCGAGCCAGTCAAGCAGTTCGGGTTGGTTGGGCGGCGCCGACATATTGCCGAGATCGTCCGGCGTGGCGACGAAGCCGGTGCCGAAATGTTGCTGCCACAGGCGATTGACGAGGACCCGGGCGGTGAGAGGATTCTTTGGGTCGGCGATGGCTTTGGCCAGATCGACGCGACCTGACCCCTTGGTCCACTCGGGGCGATGTTTGGGGTCGGGAGAAAGCACTTCGAGGAAGCGGCGCGGCACGGGATCGCCTTTGTTCTGTGGCTCGCCGCGGACGAGCACCGTGTAGTCGCGCGAGCGCGCCACATCGATGGCGACATTCGCCCGGGCCGGTGCGCCGGGATGATTGATTTCAAGGTCTCCGAGCTCGCGTTGCAGCAAACCCTCGGCGCGGGCGAGGTCGCGCCGCTTTTGCGGATCTTTGTCCCGCGCGCGGCGGAATTCCGCGTACTGTTCCTTGATTTCCTCTTCTTTTTTCTGCAGTTCGGCGGTTTTTGCGAGGTAGTCGAGCAGCTCGGGGGTCTGCGGAATCTTCGAGAGCAAAGTGGGTTCCAAGGTGACGCGCGTGGGCTCGATCGTATTTGCGAACACGCCGTACAGTGAATAATAATCCTTGGTCGGAATCGGATCGAACTTGTGGTCGTGGCAGCGGGCACAGGCGACGGTGAGACCGAGAAATGCTTTTGAAGTGACGTCGATTTGGTCGGCGATGACGTCATCGCGCCGGCCGTCAAACTGGTTGCCGAGGGTGAGAAAGCCCATCGCGGCGAGCACACTTTGATCGAGCGGCGGCTCTTGGTTTTTGGATTTTGCCTTGCTGTCGGCTTCCGCGACGATGCGATCAGCGGTCAGTTGTTCGGTGATAAATTGGTTGTAGGGTTTATCGGTGTTGAAGGCGTTGATGACGTAGTCGCGATAGGTCCACGCGTGGGGGAAGCGAGGGTCGTCCCGTTTCGGGGCGTCCCCTTTCGTGTCGGAATACCGGGCGACATCCAACCAGTAGCGCGCCCAGCGTTCGCCGTAGTGCGGCGAGGCGAGCAGGCGATCGACGACTTTGGCATAGGCGTCGGGAGAGTCATCGGCGATGAACCGCTGGATTTCCGGTTCGGTCGGGGGCAGGCCGGTGAGATCGAAGGTGACGCGACGAAGGAGCGTGCGTTTGTCCGAGACCGGATTTGGGTGAAGGTGGTTGGCTTCGAGTTTTGCGAGAATGAAATTATCAACGGGTGACTGGCCCCACGTTTTGTCGTTCACGATGGGCACCTCCGGTTTTTTGACCGGTTGGAAAGCCCAGTGGGCCTTGCCGATCCCTCCGTAGGATTTTCCGCTCGCGGTAATGGCGGGCACGCGGGGATCCGGTGCGCCGCGCCGCACCCATTCGGTGAGATCGGCGATTTGCTGATCACTCAATTTCCCGCCGTGATCTTTGGGCGGCATTTGCAAATCTTCGTCGGTGTAGCGGATGGCTTGGATGAGGAGGCTGTCGTCAGGTTTACCCGGGATGATCGAGGGTCCGGTGGCACCGCCGAGGAGCAGCCCGTCGCGCGAATCGAGCATCAACTTGCCTTTGATGCGGTCGGCTTGGTGGCTATGGCATTTGTAGCATTCCTCGCTGAGCAGCGGGCGGATTTTGGCTTCAAAAAATTGCTGGTCGGTCGGACTGATCGCGGGCGAGATGTCGGCTGCGCGGGTGCTGAGCGCGGTGAAAGAAAGTGCGGCGGCAATGACGACTATGGAATGGCGAATGGCGGCGCGGGGGAAGGCATTCGTCGTTCGGCCTTCGTCATTTTCCAGTGGCTTCATGGCGGAGATGTTCACGCGAGGATCGGCTTTACGACATTCCCGGCGACATCGGTGAGGCGGAAATCACGGCCATTGAAACGGTAGGTAAGTTTCGTGTGATCAAAGCCGAGGCATTGAAGAATGGTCGCGTGCAAATCGTGCACGTGAACTTTGTCCTGCACGGCGGCGCTGCCGAATTCGTCGGTGGCACCGTGGACGATGCCGCCTTTCACGCCGCCGCCCGCGAGCCAGACGCTGAAAGCTTTCGCGTTGTGATCGCGGCCGGGTTTCTCGCCGCCGTTTTTGTCTTTGGTCGGTTTTCTGCCGAACTCGCCGCCCCAGACAACTAAGGTGGAATCAAGCAGGCCGCGCTGTTTAAGGTCCGTCATGAGCGCGGCGATCGGCTGGTCGATTTCGCCGGCTTTCGTGGTGATGCGTTCCTCCAAATCCTGGTGATGATCCCAGCCGTCGTGCCAGACCTGGACGAAACGTACGCCGCGCTCGATGAGGCGGCGGGCGATCAGGAGTTGTTTGCCCGGCTGGGAATTGCCATAAGCGGCGCGGACCTCGGCGGATTCCTTGTTGATGTCGAAAACGTCGCTGGCTTCGGCTTGCATGCGAAAGGCAATCTCGGCGGTTTCGAGGCGCGTCTCAAGCGCGGCGTCACGCTGGAGGTTTTGTGAATGAAGTTCGTTGAGTGAGTGGATGAAATCGAGTTGGCGGCGCTGTTCGTTTTTCGAGACGTAATTGTTGCGGATGTTTTGAATCATCTGCTGCACGTTTTGCGCCTGGGTGTTGACGCTGGTGCCTTGATAGACGCCCGGCAAAAAAGCCGAGCCATAATTGGCGGCGCCACCGGCGGGGATTTTGCCGCTGCGGAGTGAAATGAAACCGGGCAGATTTTGATTTTCGGAGCCGAGGCCGTAAACCGTCCAGGCCCCGAGACTCGGTTTGGCAATGCGAATCGAGCCGGTGTTCATGAACACGGTGGCGACATCGTGCGCGGGGATGTCAGTGTACATCGAGCGGATGACGGCCATGTCGTCGACGTGCTCGGCGGTTTTGGCGAAGAGCTCGCTGACTTCGATCCCGGATTTTCCGTAGCGTTGAAATTTGAACGGCGAGGCCATCGCGACGCCATCGCCACCGATGGTTTGGTTGTTCATTTTCGTCAGCATCGGCTTCGGATCCCAGGTGTCGACGTGCGACGGTGCGCCTTGGGCGAAGATGTGGATGACGGCTTTGGCCTTGCCGGGAAATTGCGGTGGACGCGCGGCCAGAGTATTGAGCAGTGGGGTCTGATTTTGCGCGGCGCGCAGATCGAGTGGGTCGAGAAAAGTGGCGAGACTTAACGCCCCGATTCCCATGCCGACGCGATTGAGAAACTGGCGGCGAGTCAGGAAATAATCCTGAGGATCAGTGGAAAGGCCGCAGCAGGGGTGGGAGTGGGGATCGTGGAGCATGGGCAGTCGCGGGATTGAACCTTATGACGGGCCGCGAGTGGAATGGTTTCGCGTAAGTTGTGGCCGGCTGAGGCGTTTTCACCTCAAGCGAGCAGACTGGTGGCGAATTCACACATTTTTGCGCGCACGCTGCGGAGTCCGTTCAGGCGGGTGGGGGAGAGGTTGCGGGCGAGGCCGAGCACTTCGAACAGCACCGGTTCAGTCGCGATGACCTCGGCGGGCGACGCACCGGTGTAGAGATCGCAAATCAATTTGAGCAAGCCGCGGACGAGGGGGGAATCCGCATCGCTGCGAAAATGGCAGCGATCGTCGCGCAGTTCGGCGGCGATCCACGCTTGGGAGATGCAGCCCTTGACGCGATTGGCTTCGGTGCGCGCGGTCGCGGGGAGAGGAGGACTTTTTCGGGCGTCGTCCACGACGGCGGCTAGGCGTTCCTGGGGATCGTCAATGATCGCGTAGTTTTCGATGAGTTGCTGCTGTTTTTCGGCGAGGGTCACGGGAGATAGTTGGGCGTAAGTTTTAATTGTAGGTCGGACTTTATGTCCGACATCGGATGTTTTTTGTCGGGGATAAACCCCGACCTACGACGGAATTTTTCAACATCGGGAATCATTTAATCAGGCGCGGCGCGGCTTGCAAGCGGAGCGGCGACAGTTTCAATCGCGGGCATGGTTAATCCGTTTGCGATCTCATGGCTGTGGAAGGGGTTGAAAGGAAACAGTGTGACGTTTGCCGTGCTGTTTGCGTCGCTGTTGTTGGGTTGGTCAATTTCGGCCGAGGTTGCGCACCTGCTGGCGCGATTGGGCGTTCATTGGCTGTACGTGTTGATTCTTCCGGCGATTTTCTTCATGGTGCTGGCTAAGAACGAGAGCCGTTTCATCCCGGATGAAGCGAAGCGAAAGCTGTGGGCGCGCTGTCTGATTGTGGGCTCCATCGTGCTGGCGATCGTGATCGCGAAGCTGAAAAATTAGGGGCGTGCCAAGGTTGTGAAACGGTGATCAGCGGATTTCACTGACTGTTTTCAAGCGCCCAGTCCCAGGGTCGGCATCGGGCAGTCGAGGGTCGCGGCGAGGGCGCGGTAGAGTTCGCCTTCTTCGGCGGTCACGGTGCCGTCGCTGGCGATGACGTGTCCGGCGGCGACGAGTAAGCGTTGCTTAATCGGCAGCGAGCAGACGGCGAGTCGGTCGAGGGCGGGGTCAAGTTGTTCCAGACTGCACGCTGGCGCATCGAGGAGTGTGATGTCGCGTGCGATCACCGGGATTTGCGCCGCGCCCTCGGCGAAAGCTTCGGCGCTGCTCTTCGGGCTGAGTTGCGCCAGCGCGGAAAGGACCACGGCGATGTCGTCGCGCACGGCGCTGAAGGAATCGAATTGGACGCGTTGTTGTGCCGGTTTTTGCGCGAGCTCCAGTTGGCGCAGCAGCATTTTTTGCACGGCGTATTCGAAAGGTGTAACCACACCGTCGGCGTGGACGAGTTCGTCGAGGGTCGTAATGAAACGGTCGAGGGGTTCGCCTTTGAGTGCGCGCAGGGCGGGCAAAGACAGTTGCAGAAGCGGTAGTCGGGCGAGCGGATCGAGGACGTTGAGAGAGGAACGCAGGCCGGCGAGAGCGGTGGCGTCGGCGGAGCTGCCGTGCTTTTCCACGAGTTGTTGTTGGAGATCGCGCGCGGCTTTGTCGCCATTGAGTAGCAGACCGTAGACGAGGACTTGGGCGGAGGCGGAATCGCGGGTGGCTTCGCGGAGACGGGTGGGGATGGAGTCGAGGAGAGATTGAGCTTGGCGAAAATGGGCTTCGGTGAGGGAGCCGACGTCGGCGACAATCCGGGCGGGCTTGAAGGGCACGGGCACCGTGACGCGCGGCGGGGGCAGGAGTGGAGGCTCTTCTTGGATGCGTTGGAAAGTATCGTTGGGCGAGAGGCGCTGGCCGCCGCTGAAACCAGCGGTCGCGAACGATTCATGCTCGATATCCACGACTTCTTCGGGCTCGAAAAGTTTTCCGTCCCACGTCGGATCGACGGCGCGGATGCGTTCGTCGAGGGAGGGGTGGGTGGCCCAGAGGCCGCCAAAGTTGGACTTGAAGGCCTGGGCAAAAAAGAAGTGGCCGATTTCGGCGGAGCCGTTGTGGGCGATGGTGCCGCCGAGAGCGTAGCCGCCGATTTTTTTCAGGGCACCGGTGATGCCGGTGGGGTTGCGCGTGAATTGCACGGCGGAGGCGTCGGCGAGAAATTCGCGCTGACGGGAAACGGCCGCCTGGATGAGCCGGCCGAAAAAATAACCGACGTAGCCCACGATCATGAGGGCGAGACCGATTCCGAGGAGCACAAGGGCGCTGTTGTCTTTTTTTCCGCCGCTGGAGCGGACGCGACCCTGGCTCATGGAGTAGAGAATGCCGCGACCCAGGAGACCGACGACGAGAATGCCGAAAACGATGGCGCTGATGCGGACGTTGAGGCGCATGTCGCCGTTGAGGATGTGGCTGAATTCGTGGGCGATGACGCCTTGGAGTTCGTCACGGGTGAGTCGGTCGAGGGTGCCGCGGGTGACGGCGACGGCGGCATCGCTCGTGGTGAGGCCGGCGGCGAAGGCATTGAGGCCGGGCTCCTCTTCGAGGACGTAGACGGCCGGCATCGGGATGCCGGAGGCGATGGACATTTCCTCGACGACGTTGAGCAGTTTTCGTTCGCGCAGATCAGTCGTGTTGAGGGCGACGGCGCGGCCGCCCACCATTTCGGCGACGGCGGAACCGCCGGCCCGCATCTGCGACCATTTATAGAGTGACGCGAAGCCAACCACGGCGCCAGTTCCGCCGGTTACCCAGAGGAAAATCTGCGGGTTCCACCAGGAGCGGGAAGCGGTCAGGTTTTGATTCGAGTAATTGGCGTAGGAGCGACTGCGGCCACTGCGGTATTGATCCTGTCCGTTCAGCAGGAGCAATGCACTCACGTAGCCGGCGAGGATGGTGCCGATGACGGCGAGCGCGAAGAGGAGGACGAGCCGAGAGGTGCGTTTGCGGGCGCGTTCCTGAGCTTCGAAGAAATCCATGGGTCAGGAGGTGGGGCGGGAAATAACGACAAAAAAAGAGGAAGCGCAAAAACAAAGAGGTGCAATGGCGCCAAGATTTTGTGCGTTCATTCGGCGTGATGCGCGACCGCGCAGCGACTGTGCTTAAATGGGTTCAACAAACACGGCGGTGCCGTAGCAGAGGACCTCGGTCACGCCCGGGGAGACTTCGGTGGCGTCGTAGCGCAGGCCGATGATGGCGTTGGCGCCGAGTTTGTTGGCGTGCGCGCACATTCGTTCGTAGGCATCCTGGCGCGCGTGTTCACAGAGCTCGGTGTAAAGCGTGATGTCGCCGCCGAAGAGGGTCTGGATGCTCGCGCCGAAACTCCCGATGATCGAGCGCGAGCGAACCACGATGCCCCGCACGGTGCCGAGTTCCTTGGTGATGCGCTGGCC
>JANYFP010000358.1 GCA_025362555.1 Verrucomicrobiota bacterium | reverse complement strand
ACCTCGGCCGGCGCGCCGGATGCGCCGCTGCAAAAAGCCGGCCATGCATCGTTCGTCGAGGATCCGCAAGGTCGTTGGTATCTCGTGCATCTTTGCAGTCGGCCAATCGGGGCTCATCGCCGATGTATTCTCGGCCGGGAAACGGCCCTCCAACCAGTGGATTGGCCCGAGGGTGGCTGGCCGCAGCTCGCTCACGGCGGCAATCTGCCAGCGCTCATCGTCGAAGTGCCGTTTGCGACATCGCAGCACTACCTGCCTGAATTTTCAGATGATTTTTCGTCCGCCGTGTTGGATCCGCAATGGAGTGTATTGCGCGCGGCGCCGACAAATTCGTGGCTGAGTCTGAGCGAGCGTCCAGGATTTTTGCGGCTGCGGGGGCGAAACTCGCTGCTCTGCACCGTCGATCAAAGTCTCGTGGGCTTCCGCCTCTTGCATCCGGCCTGCCGGGTGTCGACCCGGCTTGAATTCCAGCCGCGCAGCTTTCAACAATCCGCAGGACTCGTGTTTTATTACAACACGATGCAGTTCCACTACCTCCAAATCACGGCGTGCGATGGCGGAGGGCGCGAGCTCCGCTTGCTGAATGGCGACGACGGGAAATATATTAACGCCCTCGGTGGCGGCATGGCCCTCCCAGCGGATGGCCCGGTGGAGTTGTTCGCGGAACTGGATGGCGAGGCGCTTCGCTTTTTCGTCGCCGCCGCCGGAGTCGATCGACGACCAGTGGGACCGGTGCTGGACGCGACCTTGCTCTCGGACGATCGCGTGATAGAAAATGGGGCGTGGGGATTCACCGGATGCTTCATCGCGCTGTGCGCCCAGGACAGCACCAATTCGGGCATTCCCGCCGACTTTAATCGCTTCGATTATCGTGCCGTTGAAGTTTAGTTTAACCGCGTCCACTCTATCCAACCCTAATAAAAAATGTCGTGCCTTAATTCCTCCTTCCGCCGTTTGGCTTCCGTATTTATTTTCGCACTGCCTGCGGCCGTCGTCCTCGGCGAAGGCTATATGCCGCGCGTTGAGTTCGGTGCGCGACTTGAGCCGGGCAATCGCATCATTCACGGTGCCGGCCAAGATGCGAAGGGGTTCGACGACTATCGGCACCAGTTCGATGCCGCCCATCAGCCGCTAATTTATATGACCTACATCGGTCTTTGTCATCCCGTCGCAGAAGTCGCCGAGTGGGGCGTACGCGTGCGAGGTGAGTTGGCGGCAATGGCGGGGCACGAGATGGTGCCGCAGATCGGGCTTAATTTTTCCGCTGGAAACGACAACGGTCAGGGGCTCGATGGCGAGTTGGCGGCCGGAAAATTTGATGCGCAGATCGCGGCCTTTGCGGATGGCGTCGCTTCGTTTGGGCGGCCCGTATTTATTCGGATCGGGTATGAGTTCGAAGGTAATTGGAATAATTATCAGCCCGCGACTTTTGTGAAAGCCTGGGTGCGGATCACGCGAATGCTGCGTGATCGCAAGCTGCCCTTTGCCACCGTGTGGTGCGCGGCCGGAGCCTCGTCGGGCTGGCCGTCCATGAACCGGTTGAACGAATTTTATCCCGGGGATGAGTGGGTGGATTGGTGGGGCGTGGATATTTTTTCGGCGGACGAATTTACCAAACCGGAGCTGGCCATATTTCTCGATGCGGCGCGCGCCCATCACAAGCCCGTCGCCATCGGAGAAATGACGCCGCGTTTCGTCAGCGTGTTGCGCGGAGCGAAGAGCTGGGAGAGTTGGTTCGAGCCGATGATTGCGCTGCTGAAGCGACGGCCCGAAATCAAAGCGACCGCTTATATCAACTGGGAATGGAAAGAGTGGTCCGACCGGCTGGGTTTCACCTGGCACGACTGGGGTGATGCGCGCATCGAGCGCAACCCACTCGTGCGCGACCGTTGGGTCCAGGAGCTTTCTGATCCAATTTTTCTTCACGCCGAGTGCGGCGGGGCCGTCCCGTTGCCCCGAGTTCAACCGTAACCTCCCCCGTTTTTCTTCTTACCTATGAATCAAGATCTCATGACTGTTCGCACCGAGTTCTGGACCAACGGCTATGTGGTCATCGAGAACTTCTTTGACGGCGCCCTGATGGACGAGCTGCACGAGTTGATCCTGAGTCATTTCGGCGGTGGGTTTGACAGTTGCCTGAACGATGAGTTCGCCACGCGGGCCGAGACGCAGATTGTGCCTTGGTTTCCCCAGCGTGAAGGGGTCGGCCGCTTCAACGTGATCGATGACGATCTGGGGCTCGCTGCGCTCACGGCGGCTTTGCTCGGCGAGGGCTGGCACTCGCAATATTGCATGGTGATGTATTCAGCTCAGGGCACGAATGGGCAGGCGTGGCATCAGGATTGCCCGCCGGAAACGAAGGACGACTACAACTTAAACCGGCTCCTCTACACGCGGGACATCGTCGATGAAATCGGCGGCCAACTGCGGCTGGTGCCGCGCACGCACACCGGCGGCGCCTTGCCCGCGGGCGAACCGCACGGCAACTTTGATGGCCAAATTACGCTCTACCCGAAGAAGGGCACGCTGGTATTGTTGCACGGTCATTGCTGGCACAGCGTGATGCCCGTTCACGGCAAATATCGGGTTTCCACGAACTATCGGGCGGCCCCCGCCAACACGCCCGACGACGTCACTGACGTCTGTGTCTATCGCAATATGCGCTATCGTTTTTCCACGAAGACGGTGCTCGAGGACCGCTTGACGGCAAAGTCCTGAACCATTCGATAACTCCCCCCTTCATGCCCTCTTCCAATCGTGCTATCGTCCTCATCGCCATCACCGTGTCGCTCGGTGGATTTGTCTTTGGCTTCGACGCCTCCGTCATTTCTGGAGTCGTGGGCTATGTGAGCCAGGAGTGGGGGCTCAACGTGTGGCAGCAAGGGCTGGTGGTCAGTGCGCCGTCGTTGGCGGCTATTCTAGCCAGCCTGACAGTGGCGCCGTTGAGCGACGTAGTTGGTCGCAAACGCATGCTGATCACGGTTGCGCTTCTCTATTTGCTCTCGGGAATCGCCTCGGTTCTGGCGCCCGGATTTTGGGCCTTGGTGGTCGCGCGCGCGATCGGTGGCCTCGCGTTCGGTTCGCTGATGATCACGCCAATCTACGTCGCGGAGATTGCCCCCGCCCGACTGCGCGGCCGTTTGGTTTCGATCGGTCAGATGAATATCGTCGTCGGCCTGTCGGCGGCGTATTTCGCCAATTATTTATTGGTAGCCCTCAGCAGTCGCCAAGAGCCGTGGATTTATCGGTTAGGAATAAATCTCCACACCTGGCGTTGGATGTTGGGCATGGAAATCCTGCCCGCAGCGGCGTGGGTGGTCCTGCTCTTTTTCGTGCCGGAGAGCCCGCGCTGGTTGATCCTCAAGAACCGGATCGATGAGGCGCGCCGCGTGCTCGCGAAGCTCACGAGCCCGGTCGAGGCGGAAGCACAGATTGCCGCGGTGCGGCGGACTACGCAGGAACTGGAAGGGCCGGGGCGCGCCAAATTGAAGGAATTGTTCAGCCGGAAGATGTGGTTCGCGCTTTTCATTGGCGTGATTGTCGCCGTAGCCCAGCAAATCACAGGCATCAATGCCGTCTTCTTTTTTGCCACCAGCATTTTTGAAAAAAGCGGCGTCGGCCGGGACGCCGCCTTTGCCCAAGCGGTGTGGGTCGGCCTGATCAATGTCGTCTTCACCGTGATAGCGATGCTGCTGATTGATCGGCTGGGTCGGCGTCCGCTGCTTGTCGGTGGATTGGCCGGCGTGGTGATCAGCCTGGCGGTGGCGGCCTATGGATTCCATCAGGCCCGCTATGTTTTGACGGGCGAGGCTCTCGCTTCGCTCTCGGCGCGGGTTGACGTGGCCAAATTGCAATCGCTCAAGGACCGTTCCTTTGAATCCGACGTAGAATTTAAACGCGAAGCATCCCTGCTGTTGGGCGCGGATCTCTTTCGCGCGAGCGAGGACCGGCTGGTGCAGGCGGCGATCCACATGAATCCCTACATCGTGCTCGCTGGCATTCTCGGGTTCGTCGCGTCTTTCGCGGTCTCGCTTGGGCCGGTGATGTGGGTCGTGCTCTCGGAGATTTTTCCCAATCACATCCGCGGGCTCGCGATGGCCGCGATCGGTTTCCTTAATGCGGGGGTGAGTTTTCTGGTGCAGTTTTTGTTTCCGTGGGAGTTGGCGACCTTGGGTAGCGCCGGAACGTTTCTGCTCTACGCTTTGTTCGGCGTCGTTGGATTCGGATTGGTCTACCGGTTTATGCCTGAG
>JANYFP010000356.1 GCA_025362555.1 Verrucomicrobiota bacterium | reverse complement strand
CGCTGGCGCGACTCGATCGGGCGGCGGAGGCCATTGAGGCCTTACAAACTTATCTTGAATATTGTCGAGATGAGGTTGATTCACCTCGAGCGATAGCGCTGTTGGACGAGCTGAAAAACCGACACAAATAATAGGAACGATGAACAGCGCGAGTGGAACGCGAGCACGTAGATTATATTCAATTCAGGTGGACTGTGAACTACGCCATTTAGGAATCGGGAGCGACGCGAGCGCGATCATGGCGAGTTGGCTGGCGACGAAGGCGATCAACCAATAAAAGGCGGCGTCCATGAAACCGTAACTGTGCAGGCCGACGCCCAGCATGTTCGTGCCGAACCAACTCCAGGCGGTGATAATATTTCCGAACAGCGCGAGGGACATCAGCCCGCGTTGTTTGACGAGGCCGCCCCAGCGGGCGTGCAAAATAATCGTATTCCACAACACAATCATGACGGCGCCATTTTCCTTCGGATCCCAACCCCAGAAGCGGCCCCAGGATTGATCGGCCCAAATTCCACCGAGTACAGTCCCGACTAAACTGCAGAGCGTGGCAAAACAGACGATGCCGTACACCATGCGGGCGAGCGAGTCGGCGGTGGCTTTGTCGAGCGACGAGGTGAGTACGCCGCGCAGCACGTAAATGATGGCGAGGAATCCCGCGAGGAACGTCGCCGCATAACCGGTCGTCACGACCACCACGTGGGTGGCCAGCCATAGATTCGTGTCGAGCACCGCGCGCATCATCTCCAGGGTGTCCCCGGTGAGTGAGAGGTGATGCGCGATCAAGAGCGTGATGAAACCGATAATGCCCGCGGCGACGGAACCGATGGCGTTACGATAAAATTTTTCGAGCACAAGACAGAGGCCGACCGAACCCCAGCCAACAAACAGCGCGGAGGAATAGAGATTCGTGACCGGGGGCCGACCTTCGAGCCACATGCGGGTGGCGATGCCAATGGTCGCTACGACGAAGGCCACGAAGATCAGATAGAAAGCGGATTTGCCCAGCGTCTCAGGCCATTTCAGCCAGGAGAAGATCGCGATAAAGAACGCGCACGCGTACAGCGTCATGCTTTTGTAGAAGGGCTCGGCGGCGTTGAAACGTGTTTCGAGGTCGCTCTTTTTGAGTTGGGTTTCGTAGCGCTTCGTCAATTGCGTGCGGAAGAGCTGGGTGACCTCGTTGAACTGGCCAGGCTGATGGCTGCGCCAGGCGTGGCCGAGGGCGGCGTAGGCCATAATGGTGGGATTGACGGCGCCGGTGCGAAAGGTGTCGAGTAAGGTGTGGCCAGCGGTGGTCCACGCGGCGGGGTTGGGTTCATCGTCGGCGGGCGGGACGGCGAGCAGGTAGCCCATTTTGTCCATGAAGTCGTAGCGTTCGGCCATCGTGATCATGGCCTTGAAGGCGTCTTCGTTGGACGGTTCGCCTTTTTGTTTGGCGCGAACGGCTTCGACGCCGGCGGGCAGCGCTTTTTGGAATATCTCGAGCTCTTGCAGGAAGTCGGGACTGTCGGGAGCTTGGGCGCTGTGTTTGAGGCGCTGGTAGAGGACGATGCGGTCGCGAAGTTGCACGACGGCTTTTTGAAACGGGGTGCGAATTTGCGCTTCGATGGGATCGGCGAGTTTTGCCTGACGGTCGAGTTCGTCGAGTTTGGGTTCGAGTTGCTTAAAGGAAAAACGAGAGCGCGTGCCCGGCACGAAGTCGGCGATGGCGAGAGTCCGCAGCACCGGATTTTCGTAGCGGATTTTCGTGTCCGCGTTCGTGAGTCCCATCAACGTGAGAAGCTCGGGTGAGTCGGTGGCGCTGAGCCGGAAAGTGGGGTAAGTGTCGGCTTTAGCGGGCGCGAAAAGAACGTCGGCGAGCCATTCCGTGGGCGAGGCGACGAAGGGAATTGAAATCGTGGGATCGCTGACGCGTTGGCGGCCTTGCAGGACGAGGAGGGAGGTGCGTGCGACGGTGTCGAGAGGCTTAATCCGGCCGTTGACCAGCACCGGCAGCCGGCCGAAGGCGACGAGATCAAAGGAGTCAGCC
>JANYFP010000330.1 GCA_025362555.1 Verrucomicrobiota bacterium | reverse complement strand
GGCCAGCGGCTCACCGGCAGTGGTACGACAAAGTTCGATCGCGTCAGCATTCGCGAGGATCAGATCATCCGTCGTTTTGGGCCCAACGATTTTATTTTGTCGTATCAAAAATCTTTCCTGCAGTTGGTGCTGCTGGCGAGTGTCGCCGGCGTGGGCCGCGCCGTGGTGCGGGACGCGCTCGCGTTTGTCCAGCCACGGACCCGCGCCTTTGGCGTGCCGGGTAAATCCAGTCCCAAGGATGATCCGTTGGTGCAACGGGTCGTCGGCCGCGTCTCAAGTCTCGCTTTTTCGGCCGAGACTCTCGTGCTCGGCATCGCTCAGGCTCTCGAAGATATTTATCAGCTGGCTCAACGCGACCGGGCAACGGAGGCCGATTACGTGGCCACGGAGATCAAGGCGTATCAAGCGCAACAGATCGTGCTGGCGCAGATCCTCGAAGCAACGACGCTCGTCTTCGAAGTCGGCGGTGCATCCGCCACCAGTGAAACCCGTCGCCTCGATCGGCACTGGCGCAACGCGCGGACCGCCGCGTCGCACAATCCGGCCATTCACCGCGAGGCCGCCATTGGCGATTACCTGCTCAACGGCACTATTCCCGACAAAGCCTGGCGCGAGGCTTTTGAAAAACGGCAGTTAGCCAAAGCCGTTGAATCCGCCAATGGCGCTGCGCCGTCGGAAGCTGCTCCAGACGCTTTCGGTGCAACGCCTCCGACCGTGGCGTGAGTGAGCCGCTCCTCGAACTTCCACTCACTCCCATTTCTTATGAGCACCTCCCAGCGCCAAATGAGCATCGGTATGAACATCCTTGGTCACGGCGGTCATCAATCCGCCTGGCGGATCGGCGAGGCTCCGTGGAGCGCGTTGCAGGACGTGAAATATTTTCAGAATATCGCCCGCATCTCCGAGCGCGGAACGCTGGATGCAATTTTCCTCGCGGACGGCCCGGCCCTCGCCGGCAGTGTCGCCGGGCAACCCGCCGGCCGGCTTGAGCCAACGGTTCTGCTGACGGCGGTTGCTCTCGCCACGACACACATTGGCGTCATCTCGACTTTGTCCACCAGCTACAACGAGCCTTACAATCTCGCTCGCCGGGTGGGTTCGATGGATTTCATCAGTGGTGGCCGCGCCGCGTGGAATCTCGTGACCAATGCCGGGGACGCCGCCGCGCAAAACTTCGGCCTCTCCGGGGCGAAGTTGCACGTGGAGCGTTACGAGCGCGCCGCGGAATTTGCGGACGTGGTCATCAAGCTCTGGGACAGCTGGGAGGACGATGCGATTATCGGTGATCACGTGAATGGACACTACGCGCACCCCGACAAAGTTCATCAAATCAACTACGTCGGAAAACATTTCTCGGTCAAAGGTCCGCTCAATCTGCCGCGGTCGCCACAGGGGCGTCCCGTGATCGTGCAGGCGGGCGGTTCCGACGGCGGCAAGGAAGTCGGCTCGCGTTACGCGGACGCAATTTTTTGCACGCAAACCACGCTGGAGGACGGGATCGCTTTCTACGACGAGATGAAAACCCGCGCCGCCGCGTGGGGCCGTAATCCTGAGCACTTGAAAATCATGCCCGGCCTCTCGACCGTGATCGGCAGCACCGAGGAAGAGGCGAACCGGCGTAGCGACGAACTTGATGCCTATCAGGGCGCCGACGGGGCGCTCGCGCAGGTCGCGCAACGCATCGGCATTCCATTGAAGGAACTCGATCTTGACGCGCCGCTGCCGTGGGCCCGGCTCGGAGATCTTACTCCTCCGGAATCCGGTTCGCATGGATTTTTTGAGGCTCAGATCAAACTCGCCAAACGCGAGAATCTCACCGTCCGCCAACTCTCCAAACGCATTCGCAGCGGCCATCGGCTCGTGGTCGGCTCGCCCGAGCAGATCGCCGATACGCTGACCGAGTGGTTCCTCGCCGGGGCAGGGGACGGATTCAATCTCATGCCGGATTACTTTCCCTCGGGCGCCGAGATATTTGTCGATCACGTGGTCCCGATTCTCCGAAAACGCGGCCTCTTCCGCCACGAATACACGGGCACAACATTGCGCGAACACCTCGGTCTCCCGCGCCCCGTCAGCCAGTACGCCGAGCGATCGTCCGTCACCGCTTCATAATACTCCCGCATTAATTTCCGGGCTCCGCCTCGGAAATGGAGAATCTCAAATCGAAAATCTTAAATCTGAAATAACCATGCCTTCCATTCTCCTCATCTCCGGCAGTCCTTCTGTCGTTTCCCGTTCTGGTTCATTGCTCGAATATGCGCGCCGTCATTTCATCGCGGCCGGACTCACCGCCCACATTGCGGGCCTTTATGATTTTCCCGCCCGCGAACTTATTCTGGGCAAATACGACAGTCCGGCATTTGACACCTTGAAGGATTTACTTGCCGATGCGTCGGCGGTTGTAGTCGCAACTCCGATCTACAAAGCAGCCTATTCCGGCGGCCTGAAAACTCTGCTCGATATCCTGCCGCAATCGGCCTTGCGGGGAAAAACCGTGCTGCCTCTCGCTACCGGCGGTTCGCCGGGTCATCAACTTGCGATCGACTACGCTTTGAAGCCCGTGCTTTCAGCGCTCGGCGCAACCGATTTGTTGCAAGGCGTGTTTGCCTCCGATCATCAATTGAAAGTCGGCACCGATGGCTTGCCGGAATTTTCTGATGCCGATTTGCGCACGCGTTTCGATAACGCCGTTGCTCAGCTTACAGGAATTGTGACCGCTCCGTCCCCAGCCATTTGAAAAAATGAATGCGGACTCAGCGTCGTCATCCGATCTGCCCAGCCAATTGAAAATCAAGAATCGAAAATCAAAAATTAAGCCAATGCCAGCCCGCTCAGCCAGAATTGAAGCCGCGATCGCGTTGAGCTTACAGAGAATTGAACCACGGAATGAGGTTCGAATCGTTTCCGCATAAGGCCGACCCAATTTTATGAGCACTTCAAAAAGACAGCTTCTCGTCAATCTCTTCGAGATGAACTGCGTCAGCCACATCATCCACGGTCAGTGGGTACTGCCGGACAACAATCGTCATCGCTTTAACGAGCTCTCGTACTGGACCGAACTCGCGCAATTGTTGGAGTACGGCACGTTCGACGGCGTCTTTCTCGCCGACGTGATTGGGACCTACGATGGTTTCCGCAATAGCCCTGACACGGCGTTGCGCGAGGCGGTGCAGATCCCAAGCAACGATCCGCTCCTGGTTATTCCCGCGATGGCGGCGGTCACGAAGAATCTCGGATTCGGCGCAACTTTTTCGACGACTTACGAACCGCCTTTTTCCTTCGCACGTCGCGCCAGTACGCTCGATCATCTCACGAACGGTCGTTTCGCCTGGAACATCGTCACGTCGTACTTGCCCAACGCCGCGCGCAATTTCGGCCTCGAAGGCGAAGTGCCGCACGACGACCGCTACGCCATCGCCGACGAGTATCTCGACGTACTCTATAAACTCTGGGAAGGCTCGTGGGACGATGATGCGGTGATTCAAGATCGCGAACGTCGCATTTACGCTGACCCAGCGAAGGTCCGTTATATCAATCACGTTGGACCGCAGTTTAAGGTAGCCGGTCCTCACCTGTGCTCGCCTTCACGGCAGCGCACGCCCGTCCTTTATCAGGCGACCGGTTCCCACGCGGGTAAGGAATTCGCTGCCCGGCACGCTGAGGCAGTGTTTACTGGCGGCATGAACGCCGATGCGGTTCGCACTAATATCGCCGACATGCGCGCTCGTCTTTTGCGGCACGGGCGCAAGTCCACCGACATAAAATTTATCACCGGTGCAGGAATTATCACGGGTAAGACAGACGAACAGGTCGCCGCCAAACTCGCGCGCTTCAAGCAAAACATGAGCGTCGAAGGCCGCCTCGCGCATAGTCAGTCGAGCATCGACTACACCCAATATCCGCGGACCGAACGTCTCGCTGACATCATCGCGCGCAAGGATCCGGGTTACGATCAGATCGGTCCCCGCTTTAAGCCCGAGCAAACGATCGGCGACGTGCTCGACCAGCTCGGTGGGATAAATTATGGCCGCTATTTTGTCGCGGGTACGCCGAAGGTCGTGGTCGATGCGATTGAGAAGTGGCTCGACGAGGATGGCGTCGATGGCATCAACCTCGTGCAATATCACAGCTACGAAACCGCGCGCGATTTTATTGAATACATCGTGCCGGAGTTGCGCCGGCGCGGGCGTTTTCGTGAGTCGTATAATGAAGGCGAGACACTCCGCCAACGTCTCTTCGGTGCCGACCGGGCTCGTTTGCCTGATTATCACTACGGTGCGCGGTACCGTGATCCCGCGCGGTTGATGGATCCCTTCCAACCGCTGCCCATTCCGCCTAAACCGGCTGAGCCGGGCGCACTTTCGATGCACGAGCAGCGGGAGCGCGCGTCCGGCACTCCCGCGATTGCGCCGAGTGCCCGGTCGATTGCTACCACCGCGGCCTAAAATAAGTCCCATAGGCC
>JANYFP010000321.1 GCA_025362555.1 Verrucomicrobiota bacterium | reverse complement strand
CGCGTGTTGGTGTTCTCCTTTGATTTTGTCAGTCCGTTTGTCGCCGGGGGATTTCACAGTTTGAAAATTCTCAACGGTGCCATGCCTGCGCCGTATGCGGTGCGCGAGACCGGGTCGATCGGCCTTGGAGACGGGGCGGCGTTCGCGGTGCTGTCGCGGCAAGCCGCGCCGTTTCAACTCGCGGCTCATGCGCTGCACAATGAGATGTTTCATTTCACCGGCAACCGGCCGGATGGAGCGGGCTTTGCGGCGTGTGCGGCCTCGATCGCGCAAGCTGCGATCGGCCGGCGAGTGTGGGTGAAAGGACACGGCACCGGTACACTCGAGGCCGGCCGGCTCGAAGCGGAAGGTCTGGCCCGACAGTTTCCTAGAGCGCCGCTGGTGTCGTGGAAAGGCAGCCTTGGTCACACGCTCGGCAGTTGTGGTTTGGTGGAACTGGCCATTGCACTCGCAGCCCTGCGGGCCGGAAAAATTCCCGGTACCGTCGGGGGAGCCGCGCCGAGTTTTACGGAGACGGTCGCGTTGGAACCATTTCCGAGTGAAGCATTCGACGGGGTGATTTTAACCAGCAATGCGTTTGGGGGCGCGCACGCGGCGATGCTGCTCACTCATGATTGACGCGCGAACAATTCTGAAGGTGGAGCGCGTTGACCTCAACGCGCAGTTTGGGCACGCCGCGAATAAAACGCGTTGGGGTCAACGCGTTCCACCTCTGAAAAAGCAGAGCACCCATGATTGAACGCTACATTCATCATCTGCGGGTCGAACTGCCGGCGACCGACGAGACGGCGGCGGGGGCGCGCGTGCGGTTGGCGGAGAAATTTCCGCGCACCGCTTTGCGTCGCATGACGCATCTTGGCTTGCTGGTCGGTGCCGCGCTGGAGGGCGCCGCACTCGGGCCGGAGGACGCGCTCGTTTACGCCACGACGTTTGCGGAGACACGCGCGCTGGAAGATTTTCTTCAGAGTTTTCCGGCGGCGAGCCCGCTGTTGTTTCAGACGTCGATTCATCCCGGTGGCGTGCAACAGGTGTTGATTGGGCGGCAGCAATCCATCGCGCGACTCTGGCCGTTGGCGGGCCGTTCGCGGTTGACCGAGCAAGCGCTGTTGACGGCGCTGTTGGAGCCTGCGGCGCGTGTTGCGCTCGTCGGCGGCGAGGAACGCGGCACGTGGATGTTGGAGCACGGGATGGCGGCCGCACGGCCCTTTGCCTTTGCGACGATGCTGACCCGCGAATCAGCCGGGGCGCTCGGGCGCGTGGCCTTTGGATCCGAGGTCGGCGTGGTGGACGAGCCATGTCCGACTACGGAAAACTTCGCGTCGGCCTTGGCCGAGCACCGCGCGATGCGGTGGTGCGGCGCAGGCGGCAATTGGACCTTGGAGTGGCGATGAATCCGCCGCCGATTGCTTCGCGGAATCCGGGCCCGAGTTGGGGTTATGGTTTTCTATTGTGGGCGGAGCGCTGGTGGCCGCGCTGGTTTTTTCGGCCGATGCTGATGATTGGGACTTGGGTGGGTTTTGCGTTCATGCCGGTGCAGCGGGCACACTCCCGGGCCTATTTGACCGTCGTGCTGGGTCGGGTGCCGCGCCTCATCGAGACGTGGCGGCATTTTTTTGCCTTCGCCGAATTCCTCATGCTCAAATTGCGCGCGGCACGCGGAGTCATCGTGTCGTGTGATTTGGCCGGCGAGCATGCGGCGTCCTTTGAAACGCTGGTGAGCTCGGATCGTCCCGCGCTCTTCGGCACGTTTCATTTCGGTGGATCGGATCTGCTGGGCTATCTGCTCGGGGCGCGTGGGCGGCGGGTTTCGATTCTCCGTTTGCGGGTCGGGAACTCCGACGACACGCGCCTGCTGGGGGAACGTTTTGCCGGGCAAGTATCCTTTTTGTGGATCAATGATCCGGCGAATTTGCTGTTCGATTTAAAGGCGGCGATCGAGTCCGGGGCTTCGCTGGCGTTGAAGTGTGACCGGTTGGAATTCAGCGCCAAGACCGAGCCGTTTCATTTTCTCGGGGCCAGTCGGATGTTTCCCTTTACGATCTATCATTTGGCCGTGTTGTTTAGTCGCCCGGTCGTGTTTTGTACGGCGGTGCCGGGCGAGCGGAGCGATACGTTGCGCGTGATTGCCTCGCCGGTGTTCATGCCGGATCCGGCTCTCAGTCGCGCGGAAAATCTGGTGGCGGCCCGGGGTCATTTCCAAGCGGTACTGGTTCAATTGGAATCGCTGGTCCGGATGCATCCGTTGCTTTGGTTTAATTTTCTGCCACTGAATCCGGCGGCACCGGTCTTAGTTTCTTAGGTCGGGTTCGGCCTTTTTACTCCATGTCTCTTCGGTCCATCTATCATTTGCTCGCTTATTACCTGACGCTGCTGGTTTTCGCGGCGGGTGGTTTGGGGCTGAGTATTTTCAGCTGGCTGACCGGTTGGCTGCCGGCGACGGAACGGACTGAGCGCTTTTTCCAGCGGCTGATTCACCGGCACTTTGCGTTCTTTCATTGGTGGTGTGAGTTTGCCCGGTTGGTTTATGTGCGTTACCGCGGTTTCGAAACGTTGCCGCGCGGAGGATTGGTGCTGGTGGCAAATCATCCGGCGCTGATCGACATCACCTGTTTGCTCGCGCGAGTGCGTGAAGCGGTTTGTATTTTTAAACCCGCGATCCGCCGAAATCCGGTGTTGGGTGCCGCCGCCCGCCGCGCCGGCTACATCGGGAGCGACGGTGGACATGAGCTCGTGCGCAGCGCGGCTGAAAAAGTCGGTGGTGGCCACACCTTGATTGTCTTTCCCGAGGGTACGCGGACGCCGCCAGGAGAAAGGCTGCTCCCGTTTAAACCAGGCTTCGTACTGATCGCCCGGCGTGGGGGGGTGCCGATTCAGCTCGTGCGCATCACCACCGATTCCGATGTGCTCACGAAGGGCCGTGACTGGTGGCGGCTGCCGAAATTTCCCGCGCATATTGAGCTGGTTGCCGGTCCGTTGATTGCGACGGATACGCCGGCGTCTGCCAGCGAACTTACCGCGAGGATTGAAGCGTGGTTTCATGCGCCGCTGGTTCGTGACGCGGCTTGCACGTCCGTCCCGAGCGCGCTTTGCTGAGGGTTACTTTTTTCTGCCGTTCGATGTCTCCCTCCACCACTCATCTCGTTTTGTTGCCGACCTACAACAGCGGTCCGCGCTTGCGCGAGGTGGTCGCCGAAGTGCGGCGGCACTGGCAGCCCGTGTTGGTGGTGGTCGATGGCAGCACGGATGACAGTGAACTCCCGCTGCTTGAAATGGCGTCGGGCGATTCAGCGCTGACGGTTTTAGTTTTACCGAAAAATTCCGGTAAGGGCGCGGCGGTGCTCGCGGGCGCGGTCGCTGCCAGCAAACTTGGTTTCACTCATGCCTTGGTCATGGATGCGGATGGCCAGCACTCGGCGGCAAGTATCGCGGAGTTTATGGCGATCTCGGTGGCGCGGCCGGATGCGTTGGTGTTGGGCCGGCCGATTTTTCCGGCGAACATTCCGGCGGAGCGATTATACGGGAGGAAACTCAGCGTGGGTCTGGTGCGATTGGAAATGTTGGGCTCGGGTGTGGCGGATCCGCTTTTTGGTTTTCGGGTTTATCCGTTGCAGCCACTGCTCGCGGCCCTCGGATCGTGCGGAGGTGGCCGGCGCTACGATTTTGATACGGAGGCGGCGATCCGACTTTGCTGGGCCGGTGTGCCGCCAGTGAATGTTTCAGCCCCGGTGCGGTATTTTTCGCGCGCGGAGGGCGGGGTTTCGCATTTTCATTATCTCCGCGACAATGCCACGCTGGTCTGGATGCACACCCGGTTGATCGTGGAACTCTTGTTTTGGCGCTGGCCTGCTTTGTTGCGACATCGCCGGCGCTGGCGCGCCACCGGTGTGACGCTGGCGGTGTGTCTGTTGAGCACGACGCTGGGACTTGCGGCCGAGCCCGATCTGCTGGTGAACGCGGAGCATCGCCTCACGCCGGCGGCCCCGGTGTGGAGCGACTTGATTGAGGCGTTTGCGCATAATCCGGATATCGTAGCGGATTTCGCGGAGCGCCGTTTTTTTCCGTTTAAGAAAGAGCCGGTGGAGTTGACCGGCGAGGTGCGCGTGTCGGCGACGCGCGGACTGAGCCTGCATTACACCGTGCCGGAGGAGCGCACGGTGATTCTTGATGCCGAAGGGGTTTTGATTCGCGCTCCGGCCGGGGAAAAAACGCCGCCCGCCGATCCGCGCGCGACGGCGGCGAACGAAGCGCTGCTGCATATTCTGCGTTTTGATTTTCCCGCGTTGGAGAAGGATTTTGAGCTCTATGGGCAGCGCGACGGCGAGGCGTGGAGGCTGGCGCTGATCCCGAGGACCGACGCGCTGCGGCGAAGCATCGGGCGGATTACGGTTGGCGGAGTCGGCGCCACGATCCGGCAGATTGAAATCCGGCGTTCGGCGAAACAGGCGATTGAGATTACGATTCAACCGCCGCGCCCGCCGGTGGCGTTTGCGGCGGATGAGTTGAAGCGATTCTTTCGTTGAACGGCATGACTTTTCGCCATCGTCAATTTCTGGGGTGGAGTGTGTTGGCTGCGGCGGTTATGCTAGGCGCGCTTTGGCTGCTGAAGCTGGATTATTCACGGAAAATTTCGAGCGACGTGCTCGATCTTATTCCCAGCGATGAGCGGACGCCGGAGCTGACGCTCGTGCGGTCCTTGGCGAGCGAGGCCGAGGCGCGCACGATGTTCTTCGTGTTGACGGGCGCGGATGGGAAACCGGCCTCCCTCGCCGCCGCGACCCAGTTCGCAGCGGACCTGGCGCGTGATCCGGCCTTTGATCAAGCGCTTCCGATGGGCGACTCGGCCTCGCGCGATGCGTTGGGTCGCGAGTTATTCGAGCAGCGTTTCACCTTCTTGTTTCCTCGCTGGCTGCGGGAGAGAGAAGCGGTTTTTGTAACGGCCGGCGGGTCGTCTGTGGCGTTTCCCGATTGGCTGGCGCACGACGCGACGGCGGCGCTGGGATATTTTCTGGCCACGCCGGAAGCTCTCGCGTTTCAAGAAATCATTCCGGCTGATCCGCTGCTGCTCATGCCGCAGGTGGTTGAGCGCTTCAAGGGCGGGTTGGCGTTTGCGCCGACGGCTGTGGGCTCGCCGACTCTCGTGTGGGCGCGGCTGGCGGCTTCGCCGTTGAGTGAGGCGGGGCAGGCGCCGGCATTTGCGGCGATTGAGCACGCGCGCGTCGACGTGCGCGCGAGCTATCCGGGTTTTGCGGTGGCGTACACCGGGGTAAACCGGTTTGCGGCGGCGAGTCGGGCGCGAATTGAACACGAACTGACGTGGCTGAATACGCTATCGATCATTGCCGTTTTGTTGGTGGCGTTTGGATTCATCCGGAGGGTCCATCGCGGGCTGCATCTTTTGCCGGTGGTTTTGCTCTCGGTGCTGGGAGCGTGGGTGAGTGTCACGCTCGTGTATGAGCGCGTCCATGTTTTGATTTTCGTCGTGGGCTCGTTGCTCACGGGAGTGGCGATCGATTATGGTTTTTATCTGTTCATGCAGCCGCCGCTGCACCCGGAGGAGGATTATTGGGCCAAGGTTCGACGGTTGGCGAAGCCGCTCCTGGCGAGTTGTCTGACGACGGTGGCGGGTTTTGCCCTGTTGTTGTTTTCGGAGTTGCCGTTCATCCGTCAACTCGGAGTTTTTGTGGGTGCGGGTTTGGTCTGTGCGCTCGTGGCGGCGGTGGTTTATTTTTCCACCGTGCGAAACCCGTTTCTCGAAACGCGGGCGTTTGGCGGTGAACGCGTGCTGCCGATCGGAGCGCGCCCGTGGTTGCGCCGTTTGCTGACGCTGCTTTGGTTGAGCGCGCTGTTTGGGCTGCCCCGGTTAACGTGGAAGGACGATATCCGTGAATTGGAAATCCCCTCGGTGGAGTTGAAGGAAAACGATGCGCGCATCCGCGGTCTTTTTGGTGACCAGGAAGAGCGCACCGTTTATATTACTTACGGATCGAATTTGATGGAAGCGCGGGCTGCACTGGAGAAATTTGAAAATTGGCTGAAGGCGACGAGTGGCGGGCGCATGCAAACGATGGGCTTGGGCAGTGTTGTGCCCACGGCGGAGGAACACGCGCGGGCGTTGCGTTTTGTGCGCGAGCAGGCGGGATTCCCGTCGCAGTTGCGCGCAGCGTTGGTGGGCGGTGGATTTGACGAGGCGGGATTCGGGCCGTTCTTTGAGGCTTACGCCAAATATGCGTCGGCCGGAAAGGAGTCGGATTATGAATCAGCGCTTGGAGCGTTGCAGGCGAAACTCACTGGGCCCGTTGGCCTCTTGGTGCACACGGGGCAGCCGCTCAGTTGGTTTGTTACGCTTGCGAGTGAGGCTCCGCTGATGGTTCCGCCGGCGGAAATGCACACGGTGAGTGCGGGGCAGCTTCAGACGTTGAATCGGATTTTTAGCCGCTATCGGCAGTCGGCGTTGTGGCTTAGTGTGATCGGCCTCGCGATTGTGGGCGCGGGTGTTTTTCTGAGTTATGGGTTGAAAGACGGATTGCGGATTTTTGCGATTCCCTGCGGAGCGTGTCTCGGGGTTTTCGGTCTCTTTGGCTGGCTTGGTCAGCCGCTCAATTTGTTTCATTTGCTCGGAGCTTTTCTAGGCGTTTGCCTGACGCATAATTATTCCATTTTCACGGCCACGTCGGCTTACCGGGGCGAGTCGACGCCAGTGTCGGTGCGGATGTCGGCGCTGACGACGGCAGCGTCGTTTGGGGTGTTGGCGCTGAGTGGAATTCCTGTCGTGCACGCGCTCGGTTCGACGGTGGCGTTGATGGTGATAGCGGCGCTGCTGTTAATTGAATTTGAACACCTGGCGGCGCTGGGGAAAAAACGATGAGCAATGCGCTGCTTCACGCGTGGGAGAAGACGCTGCGTCGGTGCGGTGACAGACGTGCGCTCGTGCAGGCGAGTGACGGAAAGACCGTGACGTTTCGGGAACTCGACGCGCGGGCTGCGGCGTGGCTGGGCGCGCATCAATCGGAAGCAAATTCATGGCAGGGGCGCGCGGTGGTCTTCGCGGCGCCCAATGGAATTGGTTGGTTTGAGTTTTTTCTGGGATTGCTCAAAGCGGGCGCGATTGCGGTGCCGCTCGACGCGGCGGAACCGATCGAGGCGCAGCGGCGGATCGCGGAATCACTGCGTGCGGGATTTTGGTGGGATGGGGCAAAGTTGGTGGTGCTGGTGGGTGCGAAGCGGTGGCGCAATCCTGAGTTATGTCTCATCAAATTGACGTCTGGTACGACGGGGCAACCGCGTCCGCTCGCCTTTACGGCGGCGCAATTGATCGCGGATGGGCGGCAGGTGACGGCGACGATGGGCATCGGGCCGCGCGATTTAAATTATGCGCTCATTCCACTCGGGCATTCCTATGGATTGGGCAATTTGACGATTCCACTTTTGGCTCAAGGAGTGCCGTTGATCTGCGGGAGTGCGGCGCTGCCGCACGCCGTTGCAGCGGATTTTGCGCGGTGGAAGCCGACGGTATTTCCAGGAGTACCTGCCTTGTGGCGGGCGTTGGCCGGTTCGGAGATCGCGCTGGAGAGTTTGCGTTTAGGGATTTCGGCGGGGGCGCCGCTGGCGCCGGAGGTCGCGCGGGATTTTGCGGCGCGGTTTGGCCGACGGCTCCATAGTTTTTATGGTTCCAGTGAAACGGGTGGAATTGCCTATGATGGGACGGGCCAGGGTGCGCTGGTCGGCGAAGTGGGGCGTGCGATGCGCGGAGTTAAGCTGCGTGCGTTGAGCGGACAAAGGCTGGAGGTGAGCAGTGCGGCCGTGTTGACTGTGGGCCATGGTCGCAGGGTCGGACGGTTTGGCGCGTGGGTGATGGCGGATCGCGTCGCGGTGGACGCGCGTGGTGCGCTCACGTTGTTGGGCCGGCGCGGTACGACCGTGAAGATTGCCGGTCGACGCGTGAATTTGATTGAGGTCGCCGAGCGCTTACGGCGATTGCCGGGCGTACGCGACGCGTGGGTGGGAGTCAGCGAGGGAAGTGAACCGGTCCTTGGGGCGGTTATCGCGACGGAGCGAACCGTGGCGGAGTTGCGCGTGGGGTTGCATGCCGATACGGCGGCGTGGAAAATCCCGAAGAAGTTAAAGGTAGTCGCGGCGTTGCCGTTAACGGCCCGGGGGAAAATTGACACGCGAGCGCTGCAGGCGATGGTGTTTTAGCCCTGCCATTTCATCTCGAACAAACCAAGGCAGGTTTCACCGAGGGAGAAGAGGTCTGATACGGAGGCAAAGGAGCAAATAATCTGGGCAGTATCTCTCCAATGCGGGAGTGCAGTGAAGATTTTCTCCGGCTCAGGTGCCAACTAATTTCACTCCAAAAAGAGAGGCTTCGATTTCAACGAGGAGTGGAGCCCGGCAGATATCGGCTTGCACGTAGGAAACGCGGTCGGTGCTTAGCAGGATTTTTTCTTCGAGGGCTGCGGCAACCACGGAATAATCGGCGGCGTGGCGCAGGTAGACTTTGAAGTGGCGGGTAGATCCACCGTGCCGGTCCAGGTCCTGGCCAAGGGAGCAAGCGGCGGAAATTTCCCGCAAATTTTCCAACGTGCAATTCACTTGGTCGCGCAAATTATGCGGGGCGACCGTGGTGTGTCCGCGAATGGCGGCCGTCCCAGAAATGAAAACCGTGGCTGATCCCGACCTCTCGTCAGAGATGACGGAAGCTCGGGCAAAACTCGGGGAGCGCGGGCCGTATTCGGCCGGGTATTCATAGGCTGGGATTTGAAGGGGATTTTCGAGATGTCGTGGAGGTGTGATGCTGGACGCAAAGACAACGGTCAAGGATGCGGCGGTGCATCCGACTGCGGAGGCCGAGGGCAAGAGAGCTTTGAATCCGCTGCCATGCTGTTCTTCGAAGGCGAGCGATCGGCCGCGGCAAAACAAAAGGTAATTCTCCATCGCCTCGGGACCAGTTTCGTTGATGGCCGGAACATAGTTCCAGATGCGGGCTAAGTGGAGCCCGCGCGTTGCCTGAAAAATATCCCGGTAGAGCTGGTGGGAAGCGGATTCCAGGCCGCTAGTTAAAGGGGAGCTTGCGGCTCCGAGGAGCCAGTCGTTTTGGCGAAAAAGAGTGAGTGTGCCGCTCTTGCCGGCAGGGCGGGCGGCGTGGAAAAGTTCTTCCGTCGCGGCACCGGCGAGCACGGGCAGTCCCGCATGGAAAACGCCGGCTTGGTCCGAGCCCAGGGCGATTTTTAAGAGCGATGATGCAGTCGTGGCCGATGACATGGTCGAGTTATCGCTGGGCCTGTTTAGTGAGGGAAATGAAGCGTGTTTTCAACGTTCATCGGGATGCCTCAGGCTCAGGCGCGGAGCAAGTTTTCCCGGTAATGGGTGTCCGTCGTCGCGGATTTGCCGGAAGCGCCTGCACTATTTTCTGGTTCTGGGGAAATAGTGCGAGAGGATCTTTCGCGGTTGTGGTCTCATCACCTTACTCTTGTCTTGGTTGGGTTTAATTTATCATGCGCACTTTATTCAAAGCATTCCTCTTCGTCTCCTTGTTTGGGATTAATGCCTTCGCGACTGAACAGGCGGCAGTGCGTCCATGGGACACGAGTGCGTACAACGTTGAAACCGGCGTGTTGTGGGAGATCGGCACCGGAACGCCGATCGCCTACCGGCTTCTCCCCACGCAGTTTTCGTGGCGTTCAAAAGAGTTTGCGGGTCATGAGTTTTCTGACGGGTCGAGATTGGTCCTGCGCCATCGGTTGACGTTGCTCGGTGACTTGATCCTCAACGGACCGGAATCGCACTACGTGGGTTTTTCAGGTTCACCGTCCCTCGAGTGGTGGAATAAATCCGGCACTTGGTCCTTGTTCACCGGAGCGGGAGGAGGGTTTGGGGTGATCGACTCGCGTGCGGTCAAGGGTGGCCAAGGCCAGGACTTCACCTTGAATTGGTTTATTCGGGGCGGGATCGAACATATCACGGCGAAGAACATCCGTTTGAGCGCTGGCATTATGTATCAGCACATGTCGAATGGAGGACAGACCAAACCCAATCCGGGAATTGACGCGCTGGGTTTTATGCTTGGTTACGGCTGGGCATTTTGAGTTGAGGAGAAATAATCTGTTTGGTTTTTTTTGCGGATAAGGTGGATTGGCCCGGATGGAATTGAGCAATCCTCGGACGAACCATAAGGTGGTATGCAGTTCGGAGGAATAGCCTGCGGCAATTGGTGGATCATTTGTGAAAGCGAGCTTGCGCGCGATTCGGGATGTGCGGTGTCGCTCTTACCGTTTCCAATCCACTGGCCCGTTCGAGTGCGAGCTTGAGCGGGCGGAGGGGTGAAGCATAGTCGCGATGTGCGGTTGTTGATCATCGTTAATCTGGCCGGAAAAATTGCGGCGTTCCTCGTGGGTTGGACGGCGCCCGGCGTTACCCTGGCGCTTTGGTTCGGGCCGGACTTGCTGTTGGCCTATCACCTGTTCGTGCCGCAGGCGCAGGGATTGGTGCGGGTGCACCGACGTTTTAATACCGATCGGCGCGAAGTGTGGCTGACGATTGACGACGGCCCCGATCCGCAGGACACGCCACGCATTCTCGAATTACTGGCGGCGCATGGGGCCCGCGCGACGTTCTTTGTGATCGGTGAAAATGCGGCGCGGCATCCTGGGCTCATTCTCGCTATGGTAGCGGCAGGTCATGAGGTGGCGCATCACACGCAGACGCATCCGGTCGGTTCATTTTGGTGCGCTTCGCCGAGGCGGGTTGCGCGGGAGCTCGATGCTGAGTTGGCCGTTTTGCTCGAGGCTGGAGTGAGACCGACGCGATTTCGTCCGCCGGTTGGGATTAAAAATGTGTGGTTGGCGTCCGCGCTTCGCGTGCGCGGGTTGTCCTGTGTGGGGTGGAGTGCGCGAGGATTGGAACGCCGGCGGGGAGATGCGGAAGCCGTGGCGGATCGGGTGACTCGTGGTCTCGCTCCGGGCGCGATTCTGCTGTTGCACGAGGGGCCGCGCGTGCCGGCGATGATTCGGGTTGAGGCGATTCGCTGCACGCTTGAGCGATTGCGCGGGCACGGCTATCAGTGCGTCGTGCCGCGGGCGGAACAGTTGGGGGACGTTTAGGGTTCCTCGCTGTTGGATGGGGAGAAATGGAGGCTGAACCATCGGAAATGAGGTAACCGCTAATGGGTTTCGCCAACGGGCGAAACTTAATTTCGCTCCTCCGACTGATCGTCTCCGGATAATGTTCTGAGGAGTCTGCTGATCGCAGATTGGGTAAATCGCCTAAGGGAAATTGTCTCGCGAAGGATTTGACGGGGACGAAGGACTGCGCGGGCAAAGAAATCAGGTGAAGTACGAGTCGAGCGTTTGGATGAGGTTGATTCAACTTGGAGTTCGCAACCATCGCAGGTGACCCATCGCGACCGCGCCTCCGAGCACGGCTCCGGCGAGCACATCCAGGGAGACATGTTGGCGGATCGCCATTGTGGAATAGAGAATGCCGATGCACCACAGCCAATTTAAAGTGCGGATGAACCGTCCGGCTTGCATCTGTCGCAGCAGGCGTTCGAACCAGATCGCGCTAAAAACGGCGAACGCCACGTGGAGCGAAGGGCAGGCATTGCCGCCGGCGTCGGCTGATTTGAGAAAGGCTAGGGCGGGGTGTTGCGACCAATCGATCATGGATGGAGGAACAGTGGTCGGCCAAAATAAAAAAATCCCCAGGCCAATGGCGCCGAGTGCCGTCGCCGCGAGTCCGTATGAAAGGAGTTCGCGGCGATCGATTACCAGCGCTGGCGCCAGTGATACATAAATCCAGAGGGACAGATAAAGCGGGAGAGCCAAGGGCTGAAAATCGATTAATCGGTCGACTGCCGTGAGTGGCATGATTGCGACTGGATGAAGCGGGTGGTGCAGCAGCCAAAAATAGACGATGAAGAATGCCGTCATGCCGAGGGTTGTCCCGATCATTTTCGCCGGCCACGCTGTGATTACCCGCGCCCCGATTTGGCGGAATAAGTCGGTGGTGAGCGGGAGCGATTTCAGCGGGTCCATCGGCAATTGACGATTAGGCGGGATTGGTTCGTGTGCGGCAAGCGCGCAAGCGGCGGCGCGGCAAGAGGGTAGAGCGCGATTTTGAAAGGAGTGTTTTGAACTAGCTCGACCTGTAGCGGCAGGCCTCCGTGCCTGCCGGTTCCGATCCCGTCGGTTGCGCGCTCGCCGCGCAACGTTCGAATCGTGGCGCGATCCCGCCATCGCGGGACCACCTACTCCGATCCAAAGCTGAGTTGAAGGCGTCCTTAGGTCCTACAGCATTGTGCGGCCAAAGGTTTGACCCGGGGAGGAAAGTGGTTTCGCTGAACCCTCCATGCCGAAACAGATCACCAAACGCAAAAAAACGGTCCAAAAGATTCGCCCGCTTTCGGGCACGGTGTACATCACGCGCCAGGTGCATTTTAATTCGGCTCACCGGCTCTATAATCCGACCAAGAGCCTCGCTTGGAACCAAAAGCAATACGGCCTTTGCACGAATCCGCACTGGCATGGGCATAATTACGTACTGGAGGTCACCCTGAAGGGCCAGCCCGATCCGGTGACCGGGTACATCATGGACCTGGCGAAATTGAAGGGAGTTCTTCATGCGGCGGTCGTCGACAAGTGTGACCATCGCAACCTCAACGATGAGGTGCCTTTCCTGCGCGGCATCATCCCGTCGACGGAGAATCTGGTGATCGCTTTTTGGGAGCAAATTGCCCCGCACATCCCGAACGGCAGCCTGCATTGTGTCCGTCTTTACGAGACGCCGCGAAATTATGCGGAATTTTTCGGCCCCGACCATCTCTGACCTTTTCGCGGTTACGTCACCCGCGATCCATCAAACCAAAAACGATCCCACGTCATGAAACAAATGTACCTTCACCGTTCCGATTGCGGAAAACCGCCGGTGATCAAGCGCAGCTACGACAAGAAGTTCAAGCCCACCGATGCCTACCGGGCCACGATGCCCGACATGATGGAGGTCGCCCACGAAGCCATTC
>JANYFP010000253.1 GCA_025362555.1 Verrucomicrobiota bacterium | reverse complement strand
GAGTTGGGAATCGTTCGCGTGTGTCCAGCGCAGCAAGAGGGCACCGGCGGTGGCGACCAGCGCGGTGATTGCGATTGAGATGAAGGCAAAGACCGCCAGCCGGACGCGGATGGAGGAAGGAAATTGCACGACAGACCTTCTATTGCGCGAGCTTCGTGACGCTGAGGCCGACCACGAGTGAACCGATCGGTTTTCCTCCGTCGAGTACTGGCACGGAAATTTGCAGCTGTTGCTGGCCGCTGGATTCATCGACTTCGACTGGTCCCTGCCAGTTCTTGCCGGTCATCGGCACGTCGTGTTTTGGTTTTCCCAGGTGGGACCAGTTGGTGGTTTTGGCAATGAAGCCAACTTTCAGGCCGGTGGCATCGGAGACGAAGGCCTCCGTGACGGAGTCGTCTTTTTTAGTTTTCAGAAATTGACCGACGGGATTCTTGGCGAAGCTGCGTACGAGGGGATCAAGCACGATGAGGGCGCGCCATTTGTCCTGGGTGAGGGCGGCTTGATCGGCGGGAACGGAAGCGTTGTGGGCGCGAACGGCATCGACGATTACGGATTCGGCGGCCCAGCCGGTAATGATTTTGAATTGTTCATCCACTTTGGCTTGGGCCGAGGCGGGCAGGCTCGCGGCGGACGCCAGGCTGCGACTGAGGAGCACGAGGGCGGCGAGAAAGATCAGGCGGATTTTCATGGGAGTCGGGCTTGACGAGGGAAATCAGAATACGATCTGCACGCGGGTGAGGAAGAGATCGCCGTGAGGCAGGGGGGCGGGCTGTTGGCTGGAGATATAGTTCAGGGAGAGTTTCAAGTCGTCGCCTTTCAGCAGATAGCTCACGCCGAAGGTCCATTCTTCCGTGGTCATGTTGGGTTTGGAGGTGTTGCTTTCGTAATTGTCGAAACGCACCAGACCCTGCCATTTCGGATTAAAATTATAGACGCCGAGTGCCGACCAGCCGCTTGAGGTGGTGGCGAGACCGGTAGTCGGGTGTTTTTGATTCTCGAGCCATTCAACCTGGAATTCGGTCGGGCCATAGATGAGCTGCGCATCCAAACCGGTGCCATCGCGACGGCCCGTGAACGAGGTGCCTTTATCCTCGGTGGTATAGTAGTTCACGCCGGCGGTGACTTTGACTTTCTGGTTGCTGGATTTTGTGTCGAGCACGACGGCGGCAACGCGACCGACCTTGAGAAATTTCAGATTGTCATTGCTGCCAATATTGGTCCCGGTGCCGTTGAAGAGGGCCAGCGAGTAGGTCAGGCGTTTGTCGGCGACGTCACCGTAGACCATCGTGCCGATCTGGCGTCCGAGAGTCAGGAGGTCGTTGGAGAGCGAACGTTCCACGGTATAAAGTTTAACGTCGGACGTGAGTTGCTCGTAACCGAAAGGGGTTTTGAACTGGCCCAGACGCACGCTGGCGCCGGGAAATTTGGTCCAGGAAATGTAGGAGTCGGTGGTTTGGCCGGAAACGCCGGTCTTGGCTGCGAGGGAATTATTCCCGAAGTCGGCTTCGAATTTGAACGAGACATTTTCCGCGAAAGAGCCAGCGACGTTGAGGCGGGCGCGGCGCAGCAGGAACGTGTTAAAGGTGCCCGTGAGGCGGCTATCCGGCGCGGTGCCGCTCAGGTAGTTCGCCTGGATAAATCCGCCGAGGGTGAGCGTTTTTTCTTTGCCCGCAGGTTTCACGGCGGGGAGAGGCGATTTGCCATCCCAGCCGAGGGCGCGCGTGAGATCGCTGTATTCTTTGAGAGTGGGGGCGAGTTCGTCGGCGCTGACGGTGTCGTTGAGTTTCGCTTCGATCCGCGCGATGGCACCTTCGAGGCGGGTCATGCGCTCCTCCATTGTGAGCGCAGTTTGATCCGCGCGCAAAGGGGCGGTCGTGATGGTGAGGACAAGACCCGCAAGCACGCGGATCACAGGATGGATCGATTTCATAGAGGATGGAAATATCACCGCAGACACGGCTGATATCACTTTATCGTATCCCGGACGGAGATCTTTAGGGGTGCTTTGTCACACCAAGCCCTGCAACATCGAGGGCAGGCGCTGCAAAGCGTTGGAGACGTGAGCGCGCGCGAGGGCGGTCGCGTTTTCATCCGTGCCATAAAGAATTTTCCAACCATCGAGCAGGACCCACGCATCGGGATCGATCGGCTTGATCGTTTCAAAGCCGCCCAAAATCCCGGCGTGCCGGACCACATAGTCGGCGACTTGCACGGCGGCGGCAAACATCTGGTGACGGGGCGCCACGTTGGGCTCGTTGTGATAGAGCACCGCAAAAGTAATTTCATCCGAGAGCTGATGTCGGCCAAGATAGTACGCGCCGATTCGGGCGTGGTCCCAGCCGATCAGCTGTCGCTCTAGTGCGCAGACTTCAGCGGGATTTTGTACCGGGGTGACCATGATTTGGCGCAACTCGTCCGGGAAGGCATAAGCCATGACGACTTTGCCCACGTTGTGCAGCAGACCGGCCAGGTAGTCGGTGTCGTCATCCACCGCGATGCCAGTGGAGACGAGGATCTCACGAGTCATGCCGGCCGTCCCAATGCTGTGGCGCCACAATTCAGTCCACGGCAGCGGGGCCTGGCCTGGTTTCACGGGCTGCAGGGTTTGCATTTCTTCAATAACGGGCGTGGCGGTGGAGAGTTCGCGAATTTGCCGCAGTCCGAGGAAAAAAACGGCCTCCTCAATATTACTGATCCGATTCGAATTTCCGAAGTAGACCGAGTTGACCATGCGGAGCAGGCGGGCGCACAACGACGGATCACGGCGGATCACTTCAGCAATTTGAGAATTCAGGCTTTGCTCCGAGTTCATGAGTTCTCGCAGCGCGCGATTGATGGTCTGCAGCGAGGCAAGTTTTGGGCATGCATCCAGCCGCCGCTTGATCTCATCGTCGCGATAAGGTGCGGCTTTCAGAGCCGCGGCAGGAGAGGTGGGCGTCAGCGTTGCTTGCATCAATGGAAAAACGGTCGGGCGCGCCTCATCGGAAAGGACGGAGCGCTGAACCTTCCTTCGGCGCAAAGCGTGGGCAATTAAGTAGATTTCCGGCTTCAGCCTAGGGTGGGATGTGCCGATAGAAACCGTGAGTGGGATCGTTTTCATCGCTCGCCCCGCCTGATCAGGTTCACGGTCAGTCGTGTCGGCGCGCTCTCGTTTCCAACCGGCCGAGGGGCTCATTCAAAGGTCGTCGCTGTTTTAGCGCGGCGGAATAAAAATCAAGCGAACCGATATAAAAGAACTTCGTATGAGTTTCGGCCTCCAGCCATTGATGAATTTCTTAATGAGTGATGCATCGGGCCGTTGGTTTTGCTTCATTAGCTTCTTACAAACTGAAATCAGCGCGGAACCAGTTCTTTGGTTTTCCACGGTTAGTACTACCTGAAATCCGGTAGTCAGGGTGCTTTTCAGTTCTTTAATAGGGATGTCTATTGGTGGGTGAACCCCGCATTTTTGCTCACCCACCCCCCGATTTTTCGTGTCGCCTCCCATCCCACTCAGTCCAGCGCAGTATTATTCAGTTATGCACGAGATTGAACCTGAGGCCGCGCCTTGGCAGGTGCTCACGCTAAAGGCGGATCGGATATATGTCGAAGCGTTGCGACAGGCGGTGGAGCGTGCCTGCCCCGGCGCGGTCGTAAGAGCGGTGCACCGCCTCGCGGAAGCGAGGGCTGCTCTGATCGAGCAGCCGGTGGACTTGTTACTCGCAGGTTTCGATTTTCCCGATGGCGATGTCCTTTCATTGCTCGGTGGTTCGCCGTTGGAGCGTGGCCGCGGCTGGCGACACGCCTTGATCGTCACCTCCCGCAAAGAGGAGAGGGTGCTGGCATTATTACGGGCGGCTCCGATCGCGGGCGTGTTTGATTCGGGTGCCGAGGATTTCTCTCGTTTAGTGGCCGTCATGCCGGAGGTGGTAGCCGGGCGTCAGTACTGGAGTGCCAGCATTCTTGCGCGCCTGCAGCGGCTGAGGGCAGCGGGTGGCACGCTGTGTGGGAGGCTGACTCCGATTGAATTATTGGTTTTCTCCGCCGTGGGTGACGGCAGCGATGACACTGTCGCGGCCGCACGGATTGGTCTGGAGCCAGGCTACGTTAGAAATGTGCGCAACACTTTGCATGGGAAGCTGGGGGTACAGCACCGCGGCGAACTAACTCGAAAAGCGTCAGAGAGTGGCGTCGTCGTCATCACGGCGGACGGGGTTCACCGTCCAGGTTTCGACTCTTTGCTCGCGAGCAATCGTGCGAAAAGATGAAAGGAAATAGCGGGGAAGGATATTCGCCACCAGATATTACGGTGAATGTCGAGCGCGGCGTTGCCGTAATTTTGCTGTAACTCAGCGCTTTTCACGACGCGATTATTTCGACGGATTATATCCGTCCTTCTCGTTTTGTTTTCGAAGTTCAATCCCTCGGTTGCGGACCGAAATGGTTATCTTTTCCTGCTTTTTCACATGAAATATGTTCACCGTCTGATTGTCGTGTCATTCATTTTGTTCTGCTGCGGTTCCCTCCCGTCGCAGAGCGCTCCTGCTGCGGTGGCAGCTATTGCGCCGCCCTTACCCTCGCCGGCCAGTGGCAAAGATTTGCTGATCGATGGAGTCTCGGTTCAGGACTTCCAAGCGTTGCAACTGATCCTGCTAAAAGCGGCGGCAGCGGACAAAGATGTTTTGGAGATCGATGCGCAAATCAGAATTTTACGGGCTCAACGTGCGGAATTAAGTTTTAAGGCGGCGCTGCTCGCTCACCCGGAAATGACTGAAAAGCTTAAAATCATGTGGGGCTGCGAGCGTGAACGCCAAAAGCAGGAAGTGGTGATGACGCGCGAAGCCGCACGACTTTTCAAGGCCCAGGATTCCAAATAACCCTAACGCCGCAGCCAACCGTGCAATGGTGGATTGGGTGGAGGGGAGAAGCCCGATCCGTCGCAAACCATTGTCACGCTACCGGGCAATTTTTCTATGTTTAACGTCATTCGTGGATTTGTTTTTTCCGCCGCTTTGTTGCTCGGCCTCGGACTGCGGGCTAACGTGGCGCCAGTCGTCAATTTGATTGTCGATACCCCCACGCACGTTTTTGGTGAAACGATCACGGTGGCACTCGTGCTCTCGGATGCCGACAGCAACCTTCGATTCGCCTTCATTGTTGCGCAAAATAATACCGGTCCGTGGACGAAGGATCCCAATGTGAGTTTTGCTCCTTGGTTCGAAGGGGTATACGGGTCTTCGACGGAATTCATCGCCTCAAGTGAGCCGGGGGCCTATATTGATCCTGCGGTCGGCGCGTTTACCAAATGGACTTTGTTTCGTCCCTCCACGACCGGTGCGTTTCAATTTTCTTGTAATGCCTGTGACGGAATTGTCTGGGCCAGTGATAATCCGGCGACATGGGTGCCCTCTTCCTTTTGGAAAACGGTAACGGTCACCAAGGCCACGCCTAATCGCAGTTTGACCGGCAAGACGTATATTGGGACGCATGCGTTAACGACCGGCGATCTCAGTGCCAGCTTTGTTAACCCTTTTTCTCCATCGGTCACTACTCCAAATGCCGGTTTAATTATTTACAGCGTTGTCAGCGCCAGTGGCGCTGGGGCCTCACCTATAGGCCCGGTGGCTGTTGGCACACCGTTAAATCCCGGTGCCTACACGATCCGTGCGACCTATCCTGGCGATAACAATTACAATACCGCTTTCGTCGAGGCGATTTGGACGATCAGCAGTGGGCAAGCTGCGGTGACAGTTTCGGCGCCGTCGCTCAACGTCACCGCCGGACAAAGTATCACCTTCACCGCTTCAGGTGGGTCGGGAGCGATAAACTATGTGTGGGGTGGTTCCGTCTCAGGAACGGGTGCTAGGAAAGTGGTGCTATTTAATACTGCCGGCACTTATCCGGTCACGGTCTTCAACCCGGCAAATGGGACTATTACGCAGTCGAATACCGCAACCGCCACAGTGACGGTTGCCGCTGCACCTCCGCAGCCGGTCGTGGTGACGCCTTCAGCCTCGACCATCGCTCCGGGCAATTCTGTCGCCTTCACAGCGTCGGGTGGTGCAGGAATCATCAATTATGCTTGGAGTGGCTCCGCGTCCGGCACGGGCGCGACCAAGAGCATCCTATTTAGCACGGCCGGAACGTACACCGTCAGCGTGCAAAATCCGGCAAACGGCGGCAATCCCGCTTCGAACGTCGCGGTGGCACGAATCACGGTTCTGGAGTTTACGGATTCCGCAGGTCTCTCGCCAACTGAACTTGGTAACTCGGATGGAATCCCCTGGAGTAATGCCAGTACGATCACTACCGGGAGTGGCTACGACCTTCGCAGCGGGCGCATGACGCGCACCATTTTCGATTTCGCGGTCGCTGGCAGCGTCGGCGGAAATCCCCTCACGCAGTCAAGGGTGTGTTATGATCGAGTTGTCTCGGGAGTGCCGAAGACGATTTGGATTCTCAATCCCTACGACTATACTGTGACCGGTTCGGGTTCGACTGGAGCGTCAATTAAATATCCATCCGGAACATTTGTTAAATTTGGCCAAGTATCACACGATGGCGTTACGAGCTTCCGAGCCAACAGTGGCGGCAAGGATCGGGTAAAAATTGATGGCGCCGGATCGGTGACAGAACTCTGGCTCGAAGACGGCACTTCGATATTATTTACCAGCAATATTCCCACTCAAATTCGCGACAAGAACGGGCTCGCCATTACTCTGACCCGTGGTGCGGACGGTCTTTCCTTGGCAACTGACGCCTCAGGTCGAACGATCACCTACACGTACTACGACGTACCTAATACCACAAATTTGCGCAAACTTCGTCGCGCAACCGGCAGTGATGGACAATGGGCCGAATACTCATGGGATACTGCGGGTCGCATTACCGCCGTGAGTTACAACGATGGTTCTTCAGGCAGCTATGCGTATTCAAGCAGCGGCCTGCCCGACATCTTCCGCGACACCCGCGCTAAAGCGAACATGCAGGCGGTGAAGTACGTGTTCCAAGGTACACTGATCGATGGCACCACCTTATATCCCCTCTCCCTGAAAAACGAAGTGAACCCGGATACGCTCCAATCCGTCTCCTATCGTGAAGCCCCACCCGACGAGACTTGGCACACGTATTCCACTTTGCTCGATTACGACGAACTCCGAGTGGGTGGGACTCGCACGTTCACCTTTAGTCAACAGAGAGTAGCCAAGATCACGAATCCCGACGGCGGCATTGTGAATTTTTCCTACACCGCCGGATGGCTCACGGGAATCACTGATCCTCTGAATCAAAGTTATAAATACGATTTGGAAGCCTCGATTGGCGCGATCACGCGGCAGACTTATCCTGATGGCAGTTTCCAAGATTACTCTTATTCGAACGCCGCTCATCCCTATTTCATCGCCACGGCAATGAATGAGCGTGGCTACACGACGACTTACACTCGCAATCCAAACGGCACGGTCCAACGGATCGATTATCCCGATGGTAACCACGAAACTTGGCCCGGGTACAATGCATTCAACCAGCCGACTTCTCACGTGTTGCGCAATGGTGCGACCGAGTGGTGGGAATACGATACGAGCGGTCGCTTGACGAAACATTGGCTGCCCAGTTCGGGTGCCCAAACAGATTAT
>JANYFP010000230.1 GCA_025362555.1 Verrucomicrobiota bacterium | reverse complement strand
GCCCTCAAGCGCCTCTTGATTCCGCAGGCGGTGTTTCCAGACTTAAGGATAAACTCATCGGAAAGATCAACGGACAGCTTCTCTCATTGGCCTAAACCTCGATCACCTAGGGTAACCTCCCTAATAAATTCCGAACCAGTGTGCTCAGGCCCCAGTTAGTAGCTCTTAGGCACGCATCGCTTCGCTAGATTCTCGATTTCATTTCTCGCTACCCCATCACCGCTTTCGTCTACGCCCGGATTTTCTTATGCGATTCTTTACCTCGTTAGTTCTTCTTGGGGTGATCCCAATCTCGCTCTTCGCCCAGATTGCCCAGGTGCAGCATGCGCCTTCAGTGAATGGCACGATTCTCGGCTCCGTGCAGCAGATGTCGGCCGAAGGCGTCACGTTTAATGGTGGCGCGAATATTTCGGGCGACCTCCTGGTGCCGGGCACTCCCTTGGTGCAGCTTAATAGCTCACCGGTTTACGGCGGAACGTTGGAAGGCAATGGGGCCACCACGCCGACCAACTACACGATTATGCTCAATAGTGGGGCGACGCTAAGGCACGTCATTCGCCGGACGAATGCAGTCGCGTTGCCTACGGTGGCAACGGTTCCAACTTCTAGCGGGACAACCTCGGTCACGGTCAACACGGCCGGGCAGGCCATCGCGTGGAGCACGCTGAAAAATCTGACCCTCAACAGCAATGTGGGGCAGGTTACGATTCCTGCAGGAACCTATGGTAATTTCAGCGCTAGCAGTGGCAGTGGGTTTACGCTCGGTGTCGCGGGGGCAACCCAGGCCGCCGTTTACAATTTCCAAAACCTCACGCTGAACGGTAACAGTAACCTGCAAGTGGTGGGACCGGTTATCATTAATCTGGCCAATGGATTTTCTGCCAACAGCACAGTGGGTGCCGCCTCGAATCCCGCTTGGTTGAACCTCAATATTAAGACGGGCGGATTCACCTTGAACAGCGGCTGCAATGTTTACGGCTACCTATTGGCGCCCAGTGGCACGGTGATCATTAATGCTGGGACTCAATTGGTGGGCGGGGTCACGTCATCTTATTTGACGGTTAACGGTAACGGCCTGCTCAAATTGCAGTCGGCTCAGTCCGCCAATCTCGCGCCGGTGGTGTCACTCACAGCTCCAGCTAATAACAGCACCTATGTAGCTCCGGCGTCGTTTACGCTGAGTGCAACCGCCTCCGACTCTGACGGCACTGTGACCAAGGTGGAATTTTTCCAGGGTACGACCAAAATTGGTCAGGCCACGAGTGCACCCTACAACTTTGTCGTCAGTGCGTTGACTGCCGGTTCCTATAGTTATTTCGCCCGCGCGACGGATAATGCTCTTGCGACGACCGACTCCGCATCGATCACCGTCACGGTGACGAGCCCGAACCAGCCGCCTGCTGTCACGCTGACCGCACCCGTGGATGGAGCGACGTTCACCTCACCGGCGACGATCACCGTCAGCGCGACGGCGGCCGACCCGGATGGGACGATCGCTCACGTTGATTTCTATCGGGGCTCGATCATGATTGGGCAAAGCCTGAGTGCTCCCTTTCACGTCACGACGAGCCCACTCTCGGCCGGCACGTACGTTTTTTCCGCGAAGGCCTACGATAATGCGGGCGCGATTACGCCCTCGGGTACCGCGACCGCTACCGTCGTCAATCCCAACCAGGCCCCCACGGTGGTGATTACTGCTCCGATCGATGGTGCCACCTTCGGGAGTCCTGCTGCATTCACTGTTACCGCTGCGGCCAGTGACGCCGATGGGTCGGTCACCAAGGTGGAATTTTTCCGCAATGGCACGTCGATCGGCACTGCGACCAGTGCACCCTATCAAATATTAATCACCGGCCTCGGCGTGGGCGTCTACGACTTCGTGGCACGAGCGACCGATAACCTCACTTTATCCACTGATTCTACGCCGGTTCGTATTTCTGTTTTTCACGTGAACCACCCACCGGTGGCTAATGCCCAGGCACCCGCTACACCGGAAGACACGGCGATCACGTTTACACTTACGGGGAGCGACCCGGATGGAGATGGTCTTACGTACTCGGTCGTCACGCCACCGACCCACGGCACGCTTTCTGGCGTTTTACCTGTTCGCACCTACACACCTAATCTCGATTTCAATGGCACGGACTCATTCACATTCAAGGTCAATGATGGCGCGCTGTCATCCGCACCTGCGTCCGTGCAAATTACCGTAACCCCCGTCAACGATCCTCCAGTCAGCTATCCTGCCTCATTGGTTTTGAATGAAGGCGCCTCGGTCAGCTTTACGCTGGCGGCAACGGACGTCGATAGCCCGTCACTTTCGTTTAATGTCACCTCCGGAGTAAATCACGGGAGTCTGTCCGGTGCGCTGCCAGATCTTACGTATACTCCTTCGGTCAACTACAGTGGCTCAGACAGTTTGACGTACACCGTTTCCGATGGGCAACTCACCTCCGCTCCGTCGACCGTCAGCTTCACAATCAACCACGTGAATCGTGCACCGACGGTTGCGCTGACCGCGCCAGCGAATGGAGCAAGTTACATTGCTCCCGCCGGCTTTACCTTGAAAGCCACCGCCTCGGACAGCGATGGCACGATTGTGAAGGTGGAATTTTTCCAGAATGGAACCAAGATCGGCGAGAAGACCGCGACTCCGTACGACCTGCCCGTATCAACACTCGCGGTGGGCAACTATTCCTATTTCGCCCGGGCCACGGATAATTCCGGTGCGACCACCGATACGACCGCCGTCGCCATTACCGTTGTCGCGAATACTCCGCCGGGCGTCGTGCTCACGGCGCCCGCCAACGGCTCATCGGCGATCGCGCCCGCGACCGTCACGCTCACCGCGAATGCGAGTGATAGCGATGGCACGATCGCACGCGTGGAGTTCTACCAGGGAGCGGCGTTGCTCGGGCAGAGCACCACCGAGCCCTACAGCTTCACGACCTCGGCGTTAGCGGCGGGGAGTTATACGTTCTCGGCAAAAGCTTACGACAATCTCGGTGCAAGCGCAGTCTCGGTCATGTCAACAATCACGGTTGTTAATCCCAACCAGCCTCCGACCGTGGCGCTGGTGTCGCCGGCGAATGGCGCACAATTTATTGCTCCCGCCTCGATCGTCCTCACGGCCACCGCGTCAGATTCTGACGGCTCGATTGCAAAGGTCGAATTTTTCAGCGGCTCGACCAAAATCGGCGAAGCCTTGACCGCGCCTTATCAATTTACGTGGAGCGGTATCGCGGTTGGTAGTTATCTTCTCCATGTTCGTGCGACTGACAATTCCGGCGCCACGACCGATTCGACGACAATCGCGATAACCGTGGTCGCCAATCATCCGCCGAGTGTCGTGCTCACTGCGCCGGCAAATGGCTCCTCTGCGCCCGCCCCTGCGGCCATCACGCTCACCGCGAACGCGAGCGATAGCGATGGCACGATCGCGCGCGTTGAATTCTACCAGGGAGCAACGTTGCTCGGTCAGAGCACCACCGCGCCCTACAATTTTACGACCTCGGCGTTGACAGTGGGGAGTTACACGTTCTCTGCAAAGGCCTACGACAATCTCGGTGTCAGTGCGTTCTCGGCCGCGTCGACGATCACGGTCGTCAATCCCAATCAGGCACCGACGGTGACGCTGGCGGCACCAACGAATGGATCGCAATTTATTGCTCCCGCTTCAGTCATCCTCACGGCCACGGCATCGGACGCTGATGGTTCGGTGGCGAAGGTGGAGTTCTTCAACGGCTCGACCAAAATCGGCGAAGCGTTGACCGCGCCTTATCAATTTACGTGGAGCGGAGTGGCCACGGGAAGTTACACGCTCACGGCCCTAGCCACGGACAACACCGGTGCCACGGCGAATTCCGCGGCAGTCACAGTCACCGTGGTTGCGAATGTTCCGCCGACCATTGCACTCACGGCACCGGCGAGTGACGCTGTGTTCACGCCGCCGGCCACCGTGGCTTTGACCGCCACGGTTTCTGACAGCGACGGTGAGGTGACGAAGGTCGAATACTTTGCCGGGGCCACAAAAATTGGCGAGCTCCTGAGTTCGCCCTATCAATTTTTCTGGAACAACGTGGCTGGCGGTAGCTATGTGCTCACGGCACGCGCGACCGACAATCTCGGGGCCACGACCATTTCGGCTCCAGTCACCATCACCGTCAACACTCCGCCCGTGGCTGATTCAAAGACGGTGTCGGCATTGGGAAATGAATCATTGCCGATCACTCTTACAGGTTCGGATCAGGAGACGTCATCCGCTGCATTGATATTCACGGTCGTGACCCAGCCAGGCCACGGTACGCTTACGGGGGTGGCGCCAAATTTGATTTATACCCCGGCGACAGACTACTCGGGATCCGACAGCTTTAGTTTCAAAGTTAACGACGGTTCCATCGACTCGGTTGCGGCGGTCGTGACTATTTCCGTGGGCGAAAGCAACGCTGCCCCAATCGTGAATGCAGGACCAGATCAGCAGGTCCGTTCCTCAACACTGAGCGCCACGCGTCCGCGTGGGCGAATTGTCGTCAATAATGATGAATGGGCTCTGACCGATGACGGGTTTGCGAGTTCGTCCTCGGCCGCGCCTTTTGCCCTGAACCTGGCTGAGTTTCTCACCAACGGAAAGCACGGAGCAAAATTCCTCGCTTACACCAACGTGGTCGGAGGTTCTGTGGATTTTATTTACACCGGAACGAATCTCGCCGGGGTGATGCAGCAGGCGGGATACACTTGGGTGACGAGTAGCACGATTCCAATGACGCTCGAAAACCTCAGGCAGTATGACGCGGTTTTCCTGGGGGCCAGTGTGGTCGATAATCAGGTTCTCGTTGATTATGTTGAATCGGGCGGGAGCGTTTATTTATCCGCCGGGACTCATTGGTGCGGTTGCGATGCCGCAGGGGAAGCCGCAATGTGGAATCAATTTCTCAGCCGCTTTAATCTCCATTACAACAGTCCGTATAACGGCTTGGGCGGTACGCTGCCGGTGGCCTCGGATTATCCGCTCTTCTACGGCATCCAGACTCTCTTGTTCGCCAACGGTAATTCGGTCAGTCAGCTTAATCCCGACGATCACTACACGAGCATTCCGGTAATCTACAACGGACAGGGACTGTTCGGTGTTTACGGCGATTTCGATGATCAATGTTTCCTTCACGGCACCGCCACCGACGACGGCCGGCCGAATCCGCCGGGACAACTGACTTATCAATGGACCCAAGTCAGTGGTCCGCAAGCGGCGACCTTGGCGACGCCAACATCGATCAACACCCGGGTGGCCTTCCCTGTATCCGGCAATTACGTCTTTCGTTTGACTGCGAGCGACGGCAGCAAAACGGGGACCGACGACGTCACGATCGTCGTCAACCAGCCCCCGGTGGTGTATGCGGGCGCCGATCAAATTATTCGTGACACTAATCAGGTGGTTAATCTCGCCGCTACTGCCACCGACGATGGCCTGCCGCAGGCAACTCCCTCCTATGCCTGGGAAGTGGTGGACGGAATCGGCACGGTAAATTTCTCGTCGCCGACCAGCAAGGAGACGACCGCGACCTTTTCCGCTCCAGGTATCTACATTCTTCAATTTAGTGCGTCCGATGGAACCTACACGAGCAAGGATACGGTCGAGATAAGGGTCGGAGTGCCGACCATGATTGCGCCCGCCGGTTTGGCGGCGTGGTGGCCGGGCGATGGGAATCCACGCGAGGTGGTGAAGGGCAACCACGATCTAGTGCTGACACCCGGTGCCGGTTACGGACCGGGCAAAGTCTCACAAGGTTTCCTGCTGGATGGGCAGAACGATTACGCGCGTGTACCGGCGCACCCCGATTTGGATATTGGCCACGGCAGTCCGGGCGTGACCGTGGAATTCTGGATGCCCACGCCGAACGTGGGCGGAGAATATCCGTTGTTTGCGTGGATGAACGGCGGCACGTCCGGGGTTCGCGGATTGATCACCTACAACGGATTGAAAATCACGTGGTCGTTGCGTGATACCACGGGTCTGGACCACGACGGCGGTATTACCGATCAGGTGATGGAATATGGCCAGATGACCCATTTGGCGTTCACCTACGACCGGGCGAGTGGACTGTCGCGCATTTATCGCAACGGCCTGCTAGTCGCGGCAACGCAGATCGGCTCATTCGAGCCGAAGACCGATGGCGACCTGTGGGTCGCGTCGCAACCGGGAAATTTTTCATACCACGGCGTGATGGATGAGTTCTCATTGTACACCCGCGCGCTCACACCCTCTGAGATTGCCAGCATCTACAGTGTGGGCGCGGGCGGTAAGTCGCTTGCCCTCTACAACGCGGCGCCGACAGTCAACGCCGGCCCGGACCGAATGCTGCGCGACTTTACGCAGAGTGCTTCGCTGGCGGGAGTGGTGCAGGATGACAATCTGCCGTTCGGGCCGCCAACGGCGACCTGGAGCAAGGTGGATGGGCCGGGCGAAGTGACCTTCGCCAATATTCATGACGCAGCTACGACCGCGACTTTTTCCACCAATGGTATTTATGTGTTACAGTTGACGGCGAGCGATGGAGGAACGCTGCCGGTGTCTGACGTGGTCGAGGTCAGAGTGGGAGTACAGACCTTGATTGCACCGGCCGGTCTGGCCGCGTGGTGGCCGGGCAACGGCGAACCACATGAAATGGTCAAGGGAAACCACGATGTGCAGATGGAAAACGGTGCCGGTTACGGGCCGGGTAAAGTTTCGCAGGGTTTCCAACTGGACGGACAGAACGATTACGCCTGGGTGCAAGCGCATTCCGATTTGGATATCGGGCACGGCAGTGCGGGCGTGACGGTGGAATTCTGGATGCCGACGCCGAACGTGGGCGGAGAATATCCGTTGTTCGCTTGGATGAATGGCGGCACGTCCGCAGTCCGCGGCTTGATCACCTACAACGGGCTTAAGATCACGTGGGCCTTGCGTGATACGACCGGCTTGGATCATGACGGTGGCATCACCAATCAGGTGATGGAATACAATCAGATGACGCATCTGGCGTTTACCTACGACCGGGCTAGCGGACTGTCGCGCATTTATCGCAATGGCCTGCTGGTCGCGCAAACGCAAATCGGCTCGTTCGAGCCAAAGACCGATGGTGATCTGTGGATTGCCTCGCAACCGGGCAATCTTTCGTACCACGGCGTCATGGATGAGTTTTCATTGTACACGCGTGCGCTGACGCCCTCGGAGATTGCTGCGATCTACACTGTGGGCGCGGGCGGAAAATCGCTGGCGGTGAATAACGCAGCGCCGACCGTCAACGCCGGTCCGGATATCGTACTGCCTGGCATCGCAGCCAGCGCGTCGTTGGACGGAGTGGTGCAGGATGATAATCTGCCGTTCGGAACGACGACCGCGACGTGGACCAAGGTCGATGGACCGGGCGAAGTAACCTTTACCGATCTTCATAGTGCGACGACGGCCGCGACTTTTTCCGACACCGGCATTTACTTGCTGCAGTTGACGGGAAGCGACGGAGCGACACTTCCCGTTTCGGACGTAGTCGAGGTCAGGGTGGGAGTGGTCAGTTTAATCGCTCCCGCCGGTCTGGCGGCGTGGTGGCCGGGCAACGGGAATCCGCATGAGGTGGTGAAGGGCAACCACGATGTGCAGTTGGAAAACGGCGCCGGTTATGGGCCGGGAAAAGTCTCGCAGGGTTTCCAACTGGACGGACAGAACGATTATGCCTGGGTGCCGGCGCATTCCGATTTGGATATCGGCCATGGCAGTGCGGGTGTGACCGTGGAATTCTGGATGCCGACGCCGAACGTGGGCGGAGAATATCCGTTGTTCGCCTGGATGAACGGCGGCACGTCTGCAGTCCGCGGCTTAATCACCTACAACGGACTCAAGATCACCTGGGCACTGCGCGATACCACGGGTCTCGATCATGACGGCGGCATCACCGACCAGGTGATGGACTATGGCCAGATGACACACCTGGCGTTTACCTACGACCGGGCAAGTGGACTCTCGCGTATTTATCGCAATGGTCTGCTGGTCGCGCAAACGCAGATCGGCTCGTTCGAGCCGAAAACCGACGGTGACCTGTGGATCGCCTCGCAACCGGGCAATCTTTCGTACCACGGCGTGATGGATGAGTTCTCATTGTACAACCGTGCACTGACTCCGTCCGAGATTGCTTCGATCTACAACGTAGGCGCGGGCGGTAAGTCGCTCGCCACGTTCAACGCCGCGCCGACGGTCAATGCCGGTCCGGATATCGTATTGCCCGGGATCGCGTCCAGCGCGTCTTTGGCGGGAGTGGTGCAGGATGACAATCTGCCGTTCGGGCCGCCAACGGCGACCTGGAGCAAAGTGGATGGGCCGGGCGAAGTGAATTTCGCCAATAGCCATGCTGCCACGACGACAGCGACTTTTTCCGTCAATGGCACTTATTTGTTGAGACTGACAGGAAGTGACGGAGCCACGCTCCCGGTTTCTGACGTGGTGGTGATCAGAGTAGGCGTGCCAGCTTTGGTTGCGCCCGAAGGCTTGGCCGCTTGGTGGCCAGGCAACGGCGATCCACACGAGGTGGTGAAAGGCAACCACGACGTGTTGCTGGAAAACGGCGCCGGTTATGGGCCGGGAAAAGTCTCGCAGGGTTTCCAACTGGACGGACAGAACGATTATGCCTGGGTGCCGGCGCATTTCGATTTGGATATTGGGCACGGCAGTGCGGGCGTGACGGTGGAATTCTGGATGCCGACGCCGAATGTTGGCGGGGAATATCCGTTGTTCGCTTGGATGAATGGCGGCACGTCCGCAGTCCGCGGCTTGATCACCTACAACGGGCTTAAGATCACGTGGGCCTTGCGTGATACGACCGGCTTGGATCATGACGGT